>DATBHW010000082.1 GCA_036557285.1 Ktedonobacterales bacterium | reverse complement strand
AAGCCGGTGACACCTGAAGCCGCTCACGCCAACCGGGCTTGCTCGGAGGCAGGCGTCGAGGGTGGGATTGGTGACTGGGGTGAAGTCGTAACAAGGTAGCCGTACCGGAAGGTGCGGCTGGATCACCTCCTTTCTAGGGAGTCTCTTCCCGCCCGTCGCGGTGGGAAGATCCCAGGTCGAACGGGAAATCGCAAGGTTTCCTGATCTCCTGTTCTTGTCCGCCAGAGCGTTGTTCCGAATCCCGAAACGTGGTTAGTCGCCTGCTCTTTGCCTGCCACTCTTCAGCGGTCAAGGTGTACAGTAGCGACGCGCGGTGGCCTTTCCAAATGGAGAGGCCACCGCGCTGCATTTCTCATCCGTTGTTCTTTCTGGAAAAGCGCCGAAAATGCGGCGCTCTCAAGTACCCGCATGGAAGCAAGGAAAGGAACTCTCATCATGCCACGCCGTCAACCAGCACGTTCCGCCCGCAATGAAATACCGCTTCCCCAGCAGGCCGAAACACCCCCTCCTACCGACGATCCAACCTACCAGGCGCTCCTCAAGGCAGAAAACGAAGCCTATCTGGCCTGGCTCCAATATCGTCCCGATGGCAAGAATGATAAGCAGAGCCTCAGCGCCCTGCGCGGCGTGTACGAAGAGCGAGTCAATACCCGCAAAGCCTATCAGCACAAAGTAGAGGCGCATCGGCTCACATAGCCTGCTTCGGTACAAAAATTGCGAAAGGAAGAGCGGTCATCCGGCGGCGCAGGACACAGCACCTCTCAGAAAGCAGGTGAATCCCGATGCACATCTCTTCCGAATCTCTGCCAGCAGACGTAAGCGGCCTGCTCCACGCACCCGCTGCCTCCCCTTCTGGACCGCTGGATTTTTCTTCCCTGCTGGCGCCCAATGCCGAGCGCCTGGGGCGATGGTATGGTGAACACCTGGGGCGCGAACGCCGCTGGGCGCTCATCGTAGAACCCCATCGCAAAATCGCCGAACTGATCGCCTATCTCCTCGATTTCGAGCTGGGCATTCAGGCCGTCTCTGTGCCAGGCCCCAGGCTCATCCCCAGCCTCTTCCGTCGCTGGGCGCCCGATCTGGTGGTGGCCGAAGTCCCCGCCATCAAGGGCGCGCCCTCGGCTGAAGACCTGGGGAGCCTGCGGCCCGTTCTGGAGGTGGCCCAGGAGCAGCGTTCGCCCCTGCCGGTCATTCTCTGCACAACCTATATGGAAGTGACCCCCGCCATGGCGCGCAGCGCAGGCTTTGCCGGCCTGATCTACAAACCGTTCCTGCCTTCCACCCTGGTTGCTACGGTGCGCATGGTCCTGGGCGGCGGCAGAGAGATGGGCAAGAGTATCCGCCTTCCTTCAGTTTCTGTCTGAGCAGGGGCCACTGACTCCCGTTTGCGGCTCCCATAGTGCGCATGGTACGATGGAACCTGCGGACCAGCCTATATCTTCTCCCTACCAGCGCGCACAATGAGCCAGAAAACGATTGCAACAATTGATATTGGCAGCAACACCATCCACCTTGCCGTTGGCGCCTCCGATGGCGAGGAACTGACGCTGCTCTGCGACGAATCGGAAATGCTGCAACTGGGCCAGGACGTGGCGGCATCCGGTCGCATCCCCGACGCCAGAGTGAAGCAGAGCGTGGAGGCGCTGCGCCGCTTCAAGGCGCTCAGCGAGGAGCTTCACGCCGAAACGCTGATCGTGGTCGCTACAGAGGCTGTGCGAGCGGCGCGCAACAGCGAACCGTTTCTGGAAGCCATCCGCAGCGGGATCGGGATCGAGGTACAGGTCATCTCCGGGATGAACGAAGCGGCTTTCACCTTCCTGGGGGCCACACACGGGCGGAATCTGGCGGCAACTGTTGCCGTCGCTGATCTGGGCGGCGGCAGCCTGGAACTGCTCATTGCCGAAATCGGCCAGATGCCCTGGAGCGTCTCTTTGCCGCTGGGCGGATCGTTCCTGCGCGAGCGATACGCGCCCGCCGACCCGCCGCAGCGCGCAGAACTGGCGGCGCTGCACTACTTCCTCAACACCTATCTGGCGCACCTTGCCATTCCGGCGCGCCCCCAGCAGCTTATCTTCGCGGGCGGCACAGTCAACGCGCTGCTGCGGCTGATTCAGCGGGCGCGCAACATCGAGATCAGCCATACCTCGCTGACTCCCGATGACCTGGAAGACGCGCTGCTCTTGCTCCAGACCAGCCCGGCGGAGACGATTGCCCGGCGCTATGATCTGCGCGTCGAGCGCGCGCGCGTGCTGGGCGTGGGCGCAATGGTCGTGCTGGCGCTAATGCTGCGCCTGGGTGTCGTGCAGGTGGAGATCACGCCGCATGGTATCCGCGAGGGCATCATCCTCTCCTACGCGCGCTATGGCGACAACTGGCTGACCGATGCGCGCTCGTCCGAGTTTCAGCGGCGCTTGCGCGCCTCTTTGCGCACCGGCAGCGCCCCCACCGGCAGACTGAGCCTGACAACGCGGACCATGAGGGCGCTGGGCTTCTCATCGCGCTACACCCCGCAACTGCCGGGGGTATCCGGCAGCTTCCGCGAAGTGGGCCACGACACGCTGGCGCAGCGTTTCGAGCAGATGATTACCTTCCGCGCCGCCGTACTGGCCGACGAAGACCCGGAAGCACTGCACGATATGCGCGTGACGGCGCGCCGACTGCGCACCGCGCTGGATACCTTTGCCGCCTGCTATCCACACGCGCCCTTTCAGGCATTCAACAAACAGGTGAAAGGGCTGCTGCGCGCCTTGGGCCAGGTGCGCGATACCGATGTCTTGCTGGAGCGGCTGACCACCGACCTGGCCGACGCGCCCGACGACCAGCGCGAAGGCATCGCCTGGCTCATCGAGCGCGTCAGGGTCTATCGCGCCGAACAATTCCAGAACCTGCGCAGCCAGCTCCGCGAATCGAAAATCGAAGGCATGGAGGCCGCTTTTCTGGCGTTGCAGGGACAAACGCCGCGCGCTGTCCCCACATCGTAGCTTGAGCGCAGCAGCGCCATCCTGGCGCGCGCTACGCCTGATGCTCCGGGCGATACGGGGCCTCGTCATCAATATTACCAACGAAATCTGGCAGCGACGTATGCCCCAGCACTTGCCGGATCGCTATGTTTTCACCGGTATGATACCAATAATGATAAATGACGCGCTGAAGCAGGTTTCCAAAGGTGATGCCGCTGGGCTGACCATCTATGATCACGTGTTCTTGCAGTTTTTCAGTGGTCAGCATATCCAGCCAGGGATCGGCGGCCTGAGTAATCGTCTGCCAGGCCGCCCAGGCTGCATCGAGCGCGGGCGTGCTGGCCGGTCCGCCAGAGGCAAACAGATCATTGACGTGTGGCAAAAGCATCTGCCCCTGGGCGCGCCAGAGCCAGTAGCGTTGCTCTTGCCAGGCGAGATGCCCAATGTTCCAACTGATGCAATTCATCGGCATGACGCGCCGCCGCGCGTCCTCATCGGTAAGGCCCGCGAGCGCGCGTTGAAACTCGCTGCGCGTAAAGCGCAGTTGCAGGACGAGGGGATGCAGCATAAGCAGACCTCCAGCTATACAGCCAATCATTCGCCACAAAAGTAGCACAAATGTTCTTTATTGTCAATCCTGAGAACGCAGTGATTGGGGGTATAATAAAAGGTGGGCGCATCTTCTGCGAGAAAGTATGGATAAACACCCCTGTTCGCCCAAATCTGCGTTCATCTCGCAGCAAGGATCAGCGATGGCAAACGCCAGGATACAAGCGCATATTCGGCCCTATGGGACCGTCACTGAAAATGCTCGGCGCATTTTGCGCGCGCGGCTGGCGGAACTCTACGTCTGGGCGCAGTATGCGCACGACGAGAGCCGGGTCCGCGAGCAGCACCAGATGCGTATTGCCGCCAAACGGCTGCGCTACACGCTGGAACTCTTCCGCGATTTCTTGCCTGAACAGGCTGGCGATTGTATCAAAGCCTTGAAAGGGGTACAGGACGTGCTGGGTCTGCTCCATGATTGCGATGTTCTCATCGCCATCCTGCGCAGCGCCTCGTTCGCGCCCGATGAGGAGACCGCCCTGTTTGCGGTGGTCCCCGAAGCGCAAGACCTGCCCCCCGCGCTGCTGGAGGCGCTGGGTCAGCCGACGCGCCTGGATGGCTTGTCCTCCAGGTCGTCCGGGAAGCGGAAGAAAGGAAAACAGAGCAAGGACGCACCAGCGAAGAAACGCCCAAACGCGCACAAGCAGGCTCGAAAACAGACGAAAATGGGCCGGAGAAAACGCGCGATCATGCTGGCCGAAGAGGCGCGCTCGCCAGCGCGCCCCAACGACGAGCAGCGAGCGGCTCTGGAACACTTCTTGATCGCCAAAGCGCGCGAACGTGAGAGCCTCTATCGGCAGTTTGTAAAGCGTTGGGACAAAATGGAAGAGCGCGAAAATCGCGCAGCCATCCTTCATCTCGTGGAGGGGGCCGAGACAACAGGCCGCTTCCAGGCTCGTCCCGTTGCAGCCCATGATGCGCTCAAGCCAGCGCAGCAGCTATAAACAGCAAATGATAAAGGGGAAGGCAGGTATGGCGCTCAATCATTACCCAACTCGCAACCTCAGCCCCAACCCCACCCCAAAAGAAACGATGCTCTGTGGGGGTCTGGAGGTCGAAGACTGGCCGCACGCCCGGCAGGTTGCCCGGCTGTCGCTGATGCTCTTCAAGGCGACGCAGCCGCTGCACGCGCTCGACCAGCGCGCCGCCCTGCTGTTGGAGCGGGGCGCGCTGCTGCACAACGCGGGCATGCTCATTTCGCCAACAGCGCATCACAAGCATTCATTTGCGCTGATTAGCAAAACGCCCCTGCCCGATGTCTCCCAGGAGGAGCGCCACGAGATCGCCTGCATTGCGCGCTATCACCGCCGCGCCCTGCCCAAAAAGAGCCACCCGGAGTACGCGCAGTTGGATAAAGCGGCGCGCAAGCGGGTGAACCAGCTTGCTGCATTGATACGCATTGCCGACGCGCTCGATTACGGCCACGATGGCCGCGTGGAATATATCAGCGGCGAGATCGAGCAAGACGCTGTGCGCTTCTTCATCATCCCGCAGCATGGCTTGCACGCCGACGTGGAGCTTGATCGTGCCCGCCAGAAGGCCGATCTCTTTGAGAAAGCATACAAATGCCAGGCGCGTTTTCTGGAAAAGCGGGCAGAATAGCAGCCTCCCTGAATCAGAGCATCTCAACTTTGTCTTTGTGGTCTCTGTACCAGATCATCAGGCAGCGTAAAAGGCAAATCACGCCGCAGGCGATAACGAGCAGCCCGACAACGGTACACGGATGAATCATCTCCGGGCCGGAAGTTACACTGAGAGAAGTAGAGGATGATGAGCAGGGGGGATTACCAAGGCCACACGTGATCGGGTAGGCAAATCTGGTGACTTGCGTCTCAAATCCAACAAGCCATGCGCCCATGAGACCCAACACGAGCGCCCATCCCAAGAGCCAGGCGATGCGGCGACCAGCATGGTCGTTTTGTGAAGAAAGCGAAGAAGTACCCGCTGATCGTGTTTCCAGTTGTGCCTGATTTTCTGCGTCGCTCATTGATTTCATAAGTCCATTCAAGGATGCTGATATTATCCGGCGGGGAGCAGCGGCTCCATGCGCGCCTGGATGTCGGCCAGAACCCTGGGGATCGGGCGCATGGCGTCAATCACCTGGAAGCTATATTCAGGCGCCATCTGCCGAAACTCTGTGAGTATCATCCCCTGATAGATGATGAAGCTTTCATACAGGTCCGGCCCCAGGCGCATATCCATGCCCGACTCCCAATAATCGAAGCGCCCCCGCCGCAGGATACGCCGGATCAGCGGGTCCAGGTCAATATCCAGGTAAAAAATGGCGTCGGGCCTCAAGGCCAGCCCATACACCTGCTTCACCCACTCGCGGTCGGCCCCGCGCACGATGGCCCGCGCCATCAGCGAATAGATATAGCGGTCCGTTAGCACAATAAAACCGGCGCGCAAGGCAGGCAGGATCTGATTCTCAAAGCGGTCCACAAAATCAGTGGCATAGAAGAGGTCCATCGTCAGCGGGCCGAGCGTATGGCCTTGCTTGGCCTCATCAATTCCGCGCCCGGCCAGCGCAGAGCGGCGCTGGCCGGTATCAATCACCGCGTAGCCGCTGCTCTCCAGCCAGGTGCGCAGGTGCTGAATCTGCGTCGAACGTCCGACGCCATCTGTTCCCTCGATGGCAAAGAGCCTGCCGGGGAGCAGCCCCTCTTCCGAGCGCACGCGCACGGTATCAATGCCATAGAAAGCCACCTGCGTCATAGAAGCTGCTCCGTTTTGCGCTTGCGCCCGACACTCTCGCCGCCGTTGGCAGCAGCGCCCATCTGCCACCGGCCTGCATGATTCTGGCGGTCACGATGCAGGCCACGCAGGAAGGGCCGCACCATGTCGCGGATGTGCAGTTGCTGCTCGGTGATGGGCTGCAAGGCATCCAGAACCGTCAGGCCAAACTCATCAACCATTTTTTCATATTCGGTGACAATGCGTTTCTGGAACATCTTAAAGCTTCGGGTGGGGTCCGTTGAGAGGTTCAGGTCCATCCCCGCTTCATAATATTTGAGTTCCGCCCGGCTGCCTAAAATCCGCTTGAGCGATTCATCCAGCGGGACGCGAAAATAAAAGGCGATAGTTGGCTTCACGGCAAATTGATAGAGATGGCGCACCCACTGCGGATGCACGCCGCGCGCCACATCGCGGGCAAACGCCGTATAAATATAGCGGTCGGCCAGCACAATCGCGCCCGCTTTCAGCGGCGGGATAATCTCCTGTTCGGTGCGATCAGCGAAGTCGGTGGCGTGCAGCAGACTAAAGGTAGTGGGGGTCAGCAGTTGCTTTTTCTTGCCGCGCCTGGTGGTGCGCTGGACGAGCGGCGAAGAGTTCCACTCGCTAAAGAAGACGGGGTAGCCCTCGCTCACCAGCCACTGGCGCAGGAGGGCAATTTGCGTGCTTTTGCCCGACCCATCCACCCCCTCAACGACAAACAGCCGCCCTGGGAAATGGTGTTCACCGTAGCGTTCCACGATTGCCTCCGCTCCAGAGAGGGCCAGATAGTTTTCAGAGAATACTCGGATACTGCTATGAGATGCGTTCCAGATTATAAATGGGCAGCGTGACTTTCACCCCTCGTTCCAGGCGCACGTAAACGGCCCGCGCGTGAACCCCAGAGGGGAGCAGTTGGGGGCGCTGAAACGTTTGCACAACCTGGCCGATCTCCCCCGCGTATTCACCGCTGCTCACCCGGACAATAGCGTTGTTCATAATGCGTGGGTCGGCCTTCACCGCAGGCGGGCGCGCCCCTGGCGGCAGCGAAATCAATAGCTCAGGGCGACGGTTGCGACGTGGATTTGTTGTCCCGCTCAGCAGAGCATAGTCGCCGCCATGCTGGCGCAGCAGCGCCAGCGTCGAGCTTGCCATCGGATGGCTGCCCAGCCCTTCAGTAAAGAGCAGCGTCGGCAGCGGGCGTGGACTCTCAGGCACTGGCAGGCCATCCAGCAAAGCGGTCAGGTCCAGCCCCAGCGCGGCCTCCAGGTCCGCAACTGCCATGCTGCTTGCCACCAGCCCGACGACCTCGGCTTTGGTCGCGTGTTCCAGCAGATCGCGTGTCAGCGGTCCTGGCGCCACCAGAATGACACCGCGCGTCAGGGGAATCATGTCCGCAGGCACTTTCAGCGCCTCTTTCGAGAGAATATTCAACTCACCGACGGCCTGTTCACCTACCCCGATCAACCCCTGTACCACCGCTACCAGCCCCTCGATGGTGACGCCGCGCGCGTTGGCCTCCAACACCTGCCCACGCAGACCAGCGCGGAGCGTCTGAGCGCCAAATCGGTGAGGAGCAAACGGCGCGCTGCCCGCCGTACCTACCGGATTCAGGCGAGCAATCGTCTGGTCGGCCTGGACTTCCTGGCCGACTTCCACCAGCGTCAATCCGGGGCGGTCCATGCGCCGCTCGCGCCGCACCGTAATCCCTGGAATAACCGGCCATCCAAGGGGGTAGTTCATTCGCTCTCCTCCGCCTGCGCGCGTGCCATCGTTGGGGTTCAGCCTCCGATTGCCTGCCTCCACTGGGCTAATTTTGCCCGGCGATAGGCAGGCTGAGGAGACAACGAGAGAGGCCGACCACGCGCATCAATAATCAGCCCAATGATGCCGCCCTCGATGGCTTCACCAGCACGAGCCTGCTCGCCTGGTCCCAGACCAACATCAATGGTACGGGCCGGAAAGAGGGTAAGCATAGCCTGCTCATTTGCCGCCAGGGGAACGACCTCGATGGAGCCGTAGGCCACTTCCAACGTTTTCTTGCGGCCATCCATATAGTCCACCTGCAATTTCAGTGCCGGTTCCCCATCTTCGGCCTTGCCAAAGGGCGATACGACTGTACCCAGCCGCTGCAACACGGCATCGTTTTCTGTCGCCTGTACGGCGGCCACCGGGTCCACCGTCGCCACGACCCCAAGCTGCGGAGCCAGCGCGACGGTATCCAGCACCAGCGAAGAGACGCTGCGCGGCTGAATGGTATCGAGCAGCATCAGCGCGGCCTGCCCATAGCGAGGCACATGCGCCAGCACACCACCTGCCCCCAGGATCAGGTCCAGATGGGGCAGCGTACCCAGTTCTGCGCCGGGCTGTTGCAGCGCCAGGAAGACGGCCTCGCGGGTCAGAGCATGCTCGATCTCCAACTCGCGCGCGGTATAGGGCAGCAAGCGGGGTTGAATCATCTTTTCCAGCACAAACTGACGCAGTTCCGCCTCGCTGATCTCAAACGTCAGCCAGCGCGCGATACGCTCATAGCCCACCGAGCGCAGCACCACGCCCAGTCCCGAAGCCACGCCCGCGTTGGCATGCACCGATGGCAAGAACTCGCCGTGTTCGCCCGCAACCATCACCGAGGTGGCGCTGGCCCCCACGTCAACCCCCACGACATTCATGCCATAATGCTGCGCCAGAAAGCGAACCAGGCTGCTGAATGAAGTGGCCGTCGCCATCGGCGGCGAAGACATCCAGCCGTTAAGGCGATGATACCCTGGAATGGAACTGAGGATCTGGCGCTCGTGCAGCGAACTGACCGCCACGCCGAGCGGGCGCAGGTTGTGCGGCGTAAACGGCTCTGCCTGGCGTACATCGGCCTGCGGCCCCAGTTCCCGGCGCAGGCGCTCATAGTGCTGCGGGCTGCCGGTGTAAATGACCGGCATGCGCTCCATCGGGTGCAGGACAGGGATTTTGGCGGTGGCATGCGCGAAAGAGACGCCCGGAACATTGGGGTTCTCGCTTTGCGCGCTCAATACCTCTTTCAAGGCCAGCGCCAGCGCCTGGGCGGTTGCCGAAGAGATACCCTGTCCGCGCGCCGCGCCCGACTCTGCCAGCAGGATAGCGCGGGGATTCAGGCGGCGAAGCTGCTCGACCTGCAAGAGCCACTGCAAATCCGGGCCACCGTTGAGACCAGAGCTGGCGCGCTCCGCAGGGGGAAGCTGCACAAGCTCCACATCCGCGTAGACGCCAGCAACCGCCTGTTGGGCGGTTTCGGCCAGCGCCTGCTCATCTTTGCTTACCGCGCCGCGCGCGCTGGTGGAAACTGAGGCAATCATCGCCACCGTCAGCGGGCCACCGGCGCTGAGCGCCACGACAAAGGCATCCACGCCATCGCCATCGGTTTGCTCCGGGGTGATGATCTGGCCCCGGCTGGCGATTCTGCGGCCAGTGATGCGTTCCAGTTCATAGATGGCCTGCAACAAACCAACGGTAATATCACGGTAGGGGGGAAAAGCAGTTGTTGGCGTCTCCGCGCGCGCCAGCAAGCGATATTGCCCTTCGACCACTCCCAGCAGCGCCACTTTGGTAAACACCGAGCCGCAGTCAGCCGCGAGAATCGAACGCGAAACAGCCCCTCGAACGCCAAGGGCGGCGCTCAACACGGACTGGCCGCCAGGCGCGGGCGGTTTTCTGACTCTCTGTTCCGATGATTGGATGCTCATGAGCCGCCAAATCCCAGCATTCGCTTTAGCTTTGCAAACATCCCACTCGGCGGTCCGACCTCATCATCCTCATAGCCCTGCTCATACCCTGGACCGCCCTCCCAGCCTTCATCTTCTGGGCGATACCCGTAGTTCTGTGGCGCTCCGCGCCCCTGCGGGCCTCCAGGGTAATCCCCATACCCGCGCCCACCAGAGGGAGCCTGTTCGCGGCCCCCGGTGATGCCAGAGCCAGGTTCTCTGTACTCTCGCGGAGCCTCGGCCACCCCTCTCCCCTCAAAACCACCCGGCCAACTGCCAGCAGCGCGCGGGCCGCCGCTCTGATCGCCTCCCCACTCCTGTTCACCCGCAAAGGCGCTCTGTGGCTGGTTGGGATAGCCCGACATCGGCGGCTGATTCCAACCGCCCATCTCGCCGCCTCCCCACTCCTGCCCCTGGAGCGGGCCACTGCGCTGACCCAGGGGGCCGCTTCTATCTACCGCTGGCATCTCGCGCGAAGGGCGCCTGCCCTGGGGCTGGCTTCGTTGATCTTCGCCAGCAGTAGGACCAAGCACCGACGAGAAGACACTGGCCGCTGCCTGACTGGGAGCGCGATCTGGCTCGGTTGGCAGGCGTGGGCGACGAGGCACGCGCGCCTGCGGCCCCTCTTCCTGGCCGCCTTCCATCGGCTGAGAGCCAGGCCGCTGAACGCCTTCCTGGCTGCGCATCCATTCCGGGAGATCGCTGGGATTGATCAGCGACGCCGCCGAAAAGCCACCCTCGTCAGGATCGCCACGACTCCAATCCGCCTCAGACCCACCCGCGCTCATCTCCGGGTGGGGAGGGAGCGCGCCGCTCTGGGCTGGTCGCAGCCAGTCGGGCAGCGCGTCAGAGTCAATCAGGCTGGCGGCAGAAAAACCGCCCGTCTGATCTGAGGATGGGTCGGATGAGGAAGGGCCTCCGAAGGCCGGGCGCCCGGTATCAGGCCCAAAGCCAGCAGGCGCGCCAGGACCGCTGACGCCCGCGCCAGCGTTTTCAGCGCCTTTCAGCCAGACAGGCAATGCGCCAGTATCCACCAGATCAATGGCAGAAAACTCGCCCGTCTGCTGTTTGGAAAATCCAGCAGGGATAGGGGTGATCTTCGAGCTTGGCGGGCGCATCTCTGGAGCCGACGGCGCTGCCGAAGCTCCTGGGGACTGACTCGCGCCCGGTTCCTGCGCCTTGAGCCAGGTGGGCAGCGCCTGCGTATCCACCAGTTCTGCCGCTGAAAAAGCCCCCGACGCGCCGCCCAGGGGCGCGTCCTGCCCAGGCGAGTCAGAGGCCATGCCAGAACCCAACGTAGGTTCCTGATCCTTCAACCAGGTAGGCAGCGCCTGCGTATCCACTAATTCTGCCGCTGAGAACAGGCCGGAGCCGCCCCCCGATGGACCGGCTTGATCTGGTCCAGGGAACTGATCTGACAGCCGCTGCGGCTCCTGATTCTTCAGCCAGGCAGGTAAAGCGTATGTATCCACCAGTTCCGCCGCTGAAAAGCCCTCTGAAGCGCCGCCTGGCTCGTCAGGCGGCTCCATCGCTCCGGCGGTCATCTCTGACCCCAACTGCGGCCCCTGGTCCTTGAGCCAGGTGGGCAGCGCCTGCGTATCCACCAGTTCCGCCGCTGAAAAAGCCCCCGACGCGCCGCCTTCGCGGTCTGCCCCGCCCTCAAATGCAGGGGAGAACACGTCTTTTGCCGTCGCGGGCGCCCCTCCATCGTCCAGATCACGCAGCCACTCGGGCAAATGCGCTTCATCAATCAGCGAATTCCCCGAAATCGGCTCAGCAGCGCCTCCGCTGGCTGACGAAAATGGCGCTTGCTCGAATCCCAGGCTGGCGCGCGCCTCTGGCTGGGCAGCAAGTGGAGGGGACGAGAGTATATCCCCGATACTGGGAAGCGGCGATGTCTGAGTCGCTTCCTGAATCCAGGTAGGTATAGAGCGTTTATCAAGCAGATCCGAACCTGAGAGCTTCGGCGGGCCAGAGCCAGCCGACGCCCCTTCTGCATAAAGCGGCGGCACATTGGCATCGGCATACACCTGCTGAAGCCACTCTGGCAGCGCCTCATCATCGGCTGCGCCTTCATCAGAAGCGGCGGCTGATTGTTTCCTACCACGTTCAGCGCCGATATTTCCGGCCCTCACTGAATCTGAAACCGTGAATGGCAGGGGCAGCGGCTCCGTCTCGCCCCTGCTGCGCAGCCAATCGGGAAGCGATGACTCATCAATCAGCGACGCGCCATCAAAAGGTGAGGACGGTGACGGAGCCAGAGAGGAGGAATCGCTCGTGGCCGGGCGCGCGGCAGCCTGGGGATTCGACGGTGATGGGCTGGCGGGCGCGTCTCCGCCCTGGTCCGCCCGGCGCAGCCACTCTGGCAGCGCATCTTTATCCACCAACGAGCCAGCGGAAAGGCCACCGGCAGGCTGGGCGAAGGGAGAAGCAGGCTGACCACCTTCGGAACGCCATGCCTCCGGCGCTCCTGCCTCGCCAGCCCGTTGCGCGCCCGCTGGAGGAAAACCCTGGCTCCGCTGCATTCCTGGGAAGGGATCAGTGTGCCTGGGCTGCTGGTCAAAAGGCGAACGGGGCGCAAACGGGTTCTGGTTCCCGGTATTGGGCTGGCGCGCGCTGCCGCCAAAGTCAAATCCCTCCAGCGGGGGCAAAGCGGCATCCACACGGCTGACGCTAAAAGGGTCTGTTCCTGGGGCGGAGCCGCCGGAAGGGTCGCGCCTATCAGGCGTTGGCGGGCGGTAAGAGCCTGCCGGAAATCTTCTCCCGGAGCGTAAAGCCCCGGTGTTCAAGTGACTCAGATCAGGCGGCGCTCCAGGGTCCATAGCGCGCAGCCAATCGGGGAGATGCGCATCGTGTCCAGAGTCCTGCCCACGGCCAGGATTGGCTCGCGGCCCACTGAGAGAGGCCGGGCCGCTGCCTCCCGGCGGGGGCGCGGCAGGCCGAGGCGTCCGAGGCGGGCGCTGCGAGAGCCAATCTGGCAACTGCCCTTGATCGAGGAGTGAAGAGGAGGAAAACAGGTCATCTGTCGCGCGCCTGCCACCAGCAAGATAGGGTGAGGGACCAGAGGTCGGCGACCTGGGCGAAGTTGGCTGGCTTGGCGCGCCGGGCGCAGCAGCGCCCGGCCAGGCGTCTCTGGGCGCATTGCCTGATGGTCGTGGAAAGCGCCCACCTCCCCGCCCCCCACGCGGAGCAGGCCCCGGCATTGAAGGATTCAACCAGTCAGGAAGCTGCGCGGGGTCAATCAAAGAAGGCGCCCGCCAATTGGAGGGGGGAACTGATGGCCCCGAATTGAACGGCCAGGATGGCTGGTTCGGATTGGCAGGACCAGATGATGGAGGGGGCGGAAACCCGGAAAGTGGGCCGGGCAGTGGTGGCAGCAGAGAAGAATCCCGCTTCTCCTGGGCGCGTTGGCGCGCTCCCATTGATCCAGCGGCGCTACTTCCAGGCACGATATTCATCACCGGAGTGCCACAGTGGTGGCAGACAGTTGCCGTTGCCGGCAGCACACTACCACAACGATTACAAGTGGTCACGAGCGCTCCTCACTTTCGCTCTCCTAAAATCGAGAGGCGGATCAAACACCCCACCCCCGCATACTCTCGTCGTTCAGCCGGGCAGAGAAGCCTGGGTAACGGCCCCGCTCAGATTGCGCGTGCTCTTTGGTATTGCAACATACCCAAGTCTATCACCCTTTGTTCACCTTGGCAACATACACATAGGCCAAATGGCCTATCTTGGCCCCATTTCTTGACCCTGCTCAAAAGGCAATGCTATCATCACCCTCGTAAGGTCTCAGCCCGCCCCCCAAAAGAGGGGTCTGTGGCTGAGTACGTGGCTCTGATGCTCGCCTGGGTCGCCTGAGAGCAGCCCACTCAACACCGAGCGCGGACCAATCTTTGCTCGCCAGAGCCGGGTGGCCCTGGCGACGCATGGATGCCTCAAGCGCCTGATAGGTGATGACTCTCTACCAGGGAAGGTAGCGTAAGGTTAGCAGGAGGTCTCTGATGCGTATCCAATGTCCTGAGTGCGGTATACTGCGTCCAGCCAGCGCCGACCCCTGCCCTTCTTGTGGAGCGGATGCTCCGGCCTCTGCCGGGGGAAAACGCGCAGGAAGCGGCACATCGCTGCGCCAATGGAAACAGCGTTATCAAACGGGGCAGCTACCTGGCATCTCACCAGGAGCATCAGGTATAGGCAATTCCCGCCAGTTCCCAGGCCGGACCAGTGGGCCGCTGACATCAGGGCAAGGACAATCCAACCCCGACTGGGGCAATGAATCGCCCTCCAGTTCCATTCCTCCCAGATCCACCTCTGGCAGCCGCCTCTCAGGCCCGCTGACGCCCCCGCCTGGGACGATGCCGCCCGGGCGCAAGTCGGGCAGCCTTTCATCGTCCTTATGGCAGCGCGCAACGGCCCCCACCCCGCCACCGCCGGGCCGAACCAGCGGCCCACTGAGCAATCCTGGTCGCAACAGCGGCATGCTCAGCCGAAACCCAGGCAGCGAGGCAGGTAATACTTCCACATCCTGGAAGTGGCGCAATCAAGGCGCGACTGGAGGCAGCGGCTTCTCGCATCAGATGGACGAAGCCGAATACGACGAGCAGGATGGCTATCAGAACGACGAGCAGGAAGAAGACATGCCCCCCCAGGCATCAGGGCGCTTCCGCTCCGGTTCCATGCTGCCAGTTCCCTACCAGGGCGGACGCCGATCCTGGAATCAGTCTGCCGAATACGGCGAACTAGATGTAGAGGGCGGTAGTTCCACCAATTTACCCGCGCCAATGGGCATGCAGAACAGCATGGCATTCCCTATGATGGACGATTCCATGCTCTATCAGCTTGCCCCTGGCCGCAAGGCGCCCGCCTTTATTCCCGCCACACGCCCGCGCCGCCCCTATCGGCTCAGCCGCTACCGGGTTATCAGCGGAACGATCAGCCTTGCCCTGGTCTTGATGGCTGTCGTCGGTGGGCTGGCCTTCCTGGGGGTCCACAGCGGGCTGGCCGAGCGCATCTTAGGCTCCTCACCGCTCGCAGCGCGCCCTCCCTCCTTCCAGCAGACCCCGGTGCCCGCGCTTACTGGCACACCGCAGGCGACTCCCTCTGACAACCCGGCTGCCAAGGCCATTACAAACGTCACTACGGCGCTGCACTACAGCAGCAGCTTTGATCCCATCAATCCGACCAGAACGTTCCAGACAGGCCAGAACGTCAATGTCCTGTGGAAAGTGAAGAACGCGAAGGCCAACGATGTCATCTCGGTGATCTGGTATCAAGGCGACAGCGCCGTGACCACCAACAACACGCTCAATACCCAGCAGAAATTCCCCAAGGCTGGCCCCTTCAATGGCCGCTTCGCCCTGTGCTATCCTACGAGTGGGATGGGCAAAGCCGAACTCTATTGGAACAACCAGCTCTCTCAGACCATTGAATTTGCGGTGCAAGGCCCGCCCGCGTCATGCGCAAACAACTGAACAGTATCGAAGACGTAGGCCGACCCGGCCAGGCCGGGACCGCAGACAACACGCAGCAGAACCGGCACATGGCTTGAAGCCATGTGCCGGTTCTGCTGCGTGCGCGCGTGTGCAGCTTCAGATGGTCCACAGGCTGCCCTGCGCCGGGTTGTTCGGCACAGGCAGGCCCAGATGCTCATAGGCCAGGCGCGTGGCAATGCGCCCGCGCGGCGTGCGCGCCAGAAAGCCAAGCTGCAACAAATATGGCTCGTAGACATCCTCGATAGTCTCGCTCTCCTCGCTGGTGCTGGCCGCCAGCGTCTCCAGCCCCACCGGCCCGCCATCGAACTTCTGAATGATGGTCAGCAGCAGCGTGCGGTCGCTCTGGTCCAGTCCTTTTTTATCAACTTCCAGCGCGGCCAGCGCCTCCTCGGCCAGCGGCCCATTGATCTTGCCATCGGCCTTGACCTGCGCGTAATCGCGCACGCGCTTCAGCAGGCGATTGGCAATGCGTGGGGTACCGCGCGCCCGATGGGCAATCTCCCCCACGCCCTCCTCATCCATCGGCACGCGCAAGATGCCCGCCGAGCGCCGCAGAATCTGCTGAAGCGCTTCAGGATCATAGAAATCCAATCGGTAGATCGCCCCGAAGCGATCACGCAGCGGCGCGGTCAGCGCGCCTACGCGCGTCGTCGCGCCCACCACCGTAAAGTGCGGCAGACTGAGGCGCAGGCTGCGGGCGCTGGGGCCTTTGCCGATCATCAGGTCCAGCGCGAAGTCCTCCATAGCTGAATACAGCCGCTCTTCGACCACCCGGCTCAGCCGATGAATCTCATCAATGAACAGCACATCCCCAGGCTGCAAGGCCGTCAGAATCGAGGCCAGGTCTCCGGCATGCTCAATCGCCGGACCGGAGGTCGTCTTGAGGTTGACACCCATCTCCGAAGCAATGATCATGCTCAGCGTCGTCTTCCCCAGCCCCGGCGGCCCATAGAGCAGCACATGATCAATACACTCATCGCGCCCCCTGGCGGCATCAATCAGGATGCGCAGATTCGCCTTGACTTTCTCCTGGCCGATATATTCTTCCAGTCTGCGCGGGCGCAGACTGCCATCAAGGACGGCTTCTTCCTCGCTCACCTGCGGGGAAAGGATGCGGTCAGCCACGACGCGGCTCCTTCTGACTGAAACTGGTGTTCTAACTGCTGGCCCCCATTATACCAGATCAGGCGCGCCCTGGCAAGCAGCCGAAAACCGGTTCTCCCTCTTCAGCCGTTTCAGGCAGGCTAGCGTGATTCTACTGGTGTTACGTCGTTGGCGGTCAGCCGTTGTACGTTCACGGGAGAGTTAACCTGATTGGCGCGTTCCTGCTAGCTGAAGGCTGGCAGCGCCAGCGCGCCGGAGCGCAGCACCGCTAGCAACACGAGAAAGGACGCTATGGAGATTCAGCGCGTCCATCGGATGGAAGCCGCGCAGGCGCGCGGCGTCGTCATCGTCATTGACGTTATCCGCGCCTTTAGCGTGGCGGCCTATGCCCTCGCAGGCGGCGCGCGGGCGCTCTGGCTGGTGCGCGCAGTAGAAGATGCCCTGGCGCTGCGCCAGCGAGAACCAGAAGCCTTGCTGGCGGGCGAGGTTGGCGGGCGGCTCATCCCCGGCTTCGACTTCAACAACTCCCCGTCGCAGATGGCCCAGGCGCGTATCCAGGGGCGGCTGCTCATTCAGCGCACAGGCGCGGGAACACAGGGAGCCGTCGGCGCCATCAACGCGACCCATCTGCTGCCTTGCTCGCTCGTCAATGCCCGCGCCACAGCAGCTTATGCGCGCCAGCTAGCAACATCCACCGACGGACTCATTACCTTGATGCCGACGGAAACCAGAGGGAGCGAGGGCGTGCAGCCGATGGAAGACCAGCTCTGCGCCGATTATCTGGAGGCGCTGCTCACCGGGCAAGCCGATCCGCCAGCGGTTCTGGCCGCTGGCATCGCGCGGCTCCGCGCGTCAGGACGATTCGCTATTTTTGAGAGCGGCTCCTCCGATTTTCCCGTCGAGGACATTGCCGCCTTCCTGGCCGCAGATCGCTTTCATTTCGCTATGATCGGTGTGCGCGAGCAATGGAACCAGATAGCCTACATTCATGTGCAGCGAGTAGGCATATCACCAATGGAGTCATAAAGGTTCCACCAATTATCGGGGGTCACTTGTAGCGCCGCCATCTTGGCGGCCAGCGTTGGCCTGCTGGTCCGATAGCCTGGAGGGCGCACGCTCGCCTTGGCGCAGCGTTGGCCGCCAGGATGGCGGCGCTACCAGTAACACGCCTCGCTTGCCAACACCTCAGATTTGGTAGAACCAGTCATAAAGACAGACTGGCATCCCGGGCGCTTTTCGGGTATCATTGAAAGTACACCTCAGCGTCGTTTTGCTAGAGAAAAGCGCGCCTGGCATTCCAGACGATCAGCCGAGCCAGGCAGCAGGAGGATTTTTGTGGCGCAGCACCCGCAAATTGAAGAGCAGTTTGTGACCCTGAACGGACGAAAGTTGCATTACGCGGTAGCCGGACGACAAGACCATCCGGCAGTCCTCCTGGTACATGGCGCCCATCCTTCGCTTACGTGGAAAGTCTGGGATCAGAACATCGGCGGATTGGCTGAAACGCTGCAAGTGTTTGCGCTGGATATGCCTGGCTATGGGCAATCGGCGCGGCACGAAGGGGTATCGCTGGACCCCTATCCCTATGAACACTTTGCCATGACGCTGGTGGATTTTGTCGCCGAACTGCGCATCGGCCCGGCGACCCTCATCGGCTCCTCTGCCGGAGGCGGCGCGAGCTTGCTGGCGGCGGCCAATAATCCCGCGCTGGTGCGACGGCTGGCGCTGGTGGATAGCAATGCCGCAAAGAATGAATTACTGCGCAGGCACGCCAGCGAGATTCGTTCACCGACCCTGCTGATCTGGCAAGAAGGCGATGAGGTCAGCCCCGTTGAAGATGGCCGGGCGCTGGCCGCCCTGATTCCTGGGAGCCGCTTTGAACTCCTTTCGGGGATTGATCGTCCCGCGCCAGAGCAGCAGAACTATCATTGTCACTGGCCCCATCGGTTGAATCCTGAGCGATTCAACCGGCTTGTGTTGGATTTCCTGAAGGCATCATGAACATTACCATCCGCTACTTTGCCCGCTATCGAGAAATCGCCGGGCGAAACACCGAGCCATTCGCCCTGGAAGATGGCGCGACCGTCGCCCAGGCAGGTCAGGCGCTTATCGCTCGCTATCCCGATCTGGCAGAACTGCTGCCGCGCTCGATCTACGCCGTCAACCGGCAGTACGTGCCTGCCGACACACCCCTGCGGGAAGGCGACGAACTGGTCTTTATCCCGCCAATGGGAGGAGGCGCCGCGTCAATGATCCCACTCATCAAGATTACCCGCGAGCCATTGGACCGCGACGCCATCATCGCGGCTGTCGCGCACCCTGAAGCGGGCGGCATCGTCACCTTCGAGGGCGTCGTGCGCAACCACGCGCGCGGCAAGCAGATTCGCTACCTGGAATACGACGCCTATCCTGAAATGGCCGAGGAACAATTTGCGCGCATCGCCGCCGAAGCGCAAGAGCGTTGGGGGCCAGCCCGCATCGCCATCTGGCATCGCATTGGTCGGCTGGAGATTGGCGAGGCCAGCGTCATCGTTGTCGTGGCAACGCCGCACCGCGCCCAGGCGTTCGAGGCGTGTCGCTACGCCATTGACACGCTGAAAACCACGGTACCCATCTGGAAAAAAGAGGTGGCCGAGGACGGGGAAGAATGGGTCGAAGGCTAGGGGCGCTCAGGGCAGCTTGCAATCAAACCAGACCGTACCCGTCTTGCGATCAGTTGTCACGCGCAAGACTTCCAGGCTGATCTGATCGCCCACCTGCTGCGCAATCTGCTCCACATCGTAGATGCGCGCGTGTCGCATCACTTCGGGGGCATCCAGCCGGGCAATGGTGGCGCGAACATAGGGGCGCTCTGCGCCTTGAAAGCTGGCGCGCAGGCCCGCCTCTTTCTCCACAAGAGTCCCCTCAAGCGTCTGCATGCGGTTGCTCCTTATCACCAGATGATACGACATCCCCTTGAAGGATCGCGCCTCGCGTGCAGCGCCGTCCCTGGCAGCGAACCCACTTGCAGCGCCGCCTGGAAGGCGGCAGGGGGGCTGAGGGGGCGTGTACCGCCGCCGTCCCTGGCGGCGCAACGCTGCGCCAGGGCGCACGCTGCCACCTGGAGCGCCGCCTTCCAGGCGGCTTATCGTTTCGCCGGAAGTCGCGGCGGCGCTGCGCGCGGATATAGTAGCATGCAGCATCTATGCCGTGAAGCCCCAATCCAGCAGCAAGCGCGCATCACGAAAGCGAGCGAAATCGCTCGGCGCGCCCAGAATCACCCCTAGAAGCTGATGCCCCTTGCGTGTCGCCGAAAAAACCAGGCAATCGCCAGCGTTGCCCGTCGTGCCGGTCTTGATGCCATCCGCGCCGGGATAGCCGCTGTTCGGCCAGAGAAGCTGATTGGTATTTTTGAGATGATATTTTTGGTGCTGGCTGGTAGCGGGGATGGTATACTCATAGGTATCTACGATGGAAGCAAACATAGGCAGCATCAGAGCATAGCGTGTCATTGCAACCAGATCGCCCGCAGAAGTATAATGCCCAGGCGCGTCCAGCCCATCAGGGTTCACAAAATGGGTATGCGTCAGGCCCAGGAAACGCGCCTGACTATTCATCAGATCGACAAAGTTTTTCCCCAGGTCTTTGCCAATCGCATCCGCGACAGCCACCGCCGCGTCATCCCCCGATGGCAGCATCAATCCGTACAGCAATTGCTGAATCGTCAGCACTTCGCCCTCGCGCACCCCCATGCGGCTGGCGTCTCCTGAGCCTTCCTTGACAGCATCCGCGCCAATCGTCACCAGTTCATCGAGATGCCCATACTCCAGCGCCAGCAAAACCGTCATGATCTTCGTGGTGCTTGCCATCGCCAGTTTCCTATTGGCGTTCAGGGTGAAGAAGACCGTACCCGTCTCCGCATCAACCAGCATCGCGGCATTTGCCTCAATCGCTGGAGCAGGCGTGGTCGGCGTCGGGATGGGCGTCGGGGCGCTGGTCGCCGTAGGGGTCGGCGTCAGCGCAGCAGTAGAGGTGGGGATGAGCGCGAGCGCATTATCCGGTTGGAGCAGCATAATGCCGCGTGTGACCAACCCGATCTCCAACAAAACCAGCACCGCCAGTAAGATAATTAAACGCCGTTGGCGTCGTCTCCAACGCTGATAGGCTTCAGATCGCGCCCAGGGTGGTATCCACATCGGCTCTCGCTCCTGCATCCTACTTGCTGAGTTCTTTACGTCCAATCATATACTACGTTTGGCATGCACAGATGTTAACAACGTCACATCCTATGCCCGCATGAGCGCGCAAAACCGCCCGGTTCCACCAACATGAGATGTTAGCAAGCGAGGCGTATTACTTGTAGCGCCGCCTTCCAGGCGGCTCAACGCTGGCCTGCTGGTACGGCGGCGCTACAAGTGGCAACCCTCGATAGTTGGTGGAACCACCGAATCCATGCCGCTGCTTGACAAGGCAGGCAAAGTTGGTATAATCAACAAGGAGGCAAGAGATCGACATATGTAAGGAGGCAAGAGACCAATGCGCGTGAAGAACCACCTGCCAGACGGCGCGCTGGCGCTGCTCCTGGCGACCCTACTCCTGGCGGGCTGTGATGCCCTCGGCACGACCAGCGCGCAGCCCTCCCCAACGGCCATTGCCACAACAGGGGCATCGGGCAGCCCAACGACTCCCCCTCAGAGTGATTGGCGAACGTATACGGATGCCACCTACGGCTTTCGCGTGGACGTGCCTGCGATTCTCCAAACGACCCTTCCACCTGACACTGGCGATAATCATATGGCCTCCTGGGCGTATAATTTCGGCGCGGGGCTGCCGCCAAAAGATCAGGCGCTCTTTACGGAAGTGAGTCTGACGCTCTTTGCCTCGATAACAGGCGGGCATCCCTGTACCCAGGGGAAACCCATCACGATTGGTTCGGGAGTAACGGCCTACGAAGATGATAGCCTGGATGCTCCTACTCCCCCTCCTGGCGATGGCGCCAGAGGCCCAGGGGGACTGGATGCCAACTGGGAGGCTGGTGGAGTCTATTTCCATATGAATTTGATTGCCACATCAGGAACCCCGCTCAGCCATGCCGCCTTTCGGGCGCGCTATGGCGCGATCTGGCAGCACATCCTGAACTCGTTCGTGCCAGGCCCGCCCGTCCCTAATACCCATCCCTGCGGTTAGAGCCAGCCGTGCCGCCAATCGGCGCGCAGCAGCCAGAGCAACCAGATACAGGAGGAGCTATGAAAACGAAAGGCTGGCATCGCTCGTTGATCGGGCTGATCTGCCTCTTGCCCTTCCTTGCCGGTTGTGGAGCGAATCTGGCAGCAGCAACGCCAGCGCCTCATGCGCTGACCGTCACCCGCAGCCAATGGCCCGCTGGGAATCGCTTTCCTCCTTTTGTGAAAACGAGCGATGATTCCGCCGGTGTTAACAGGCTGTATGATGCCATCCAGGCGCTGCCTCATTTTCAAGGCGTCTATGCTTGTGCGAATGATGATGGTTTGGCGTATGAGCTGACCTTTGCGCTGCCAGGCGTACCGAAGCAGCCAATCACTGTGGCTGGCACAGGGTGTCGTGGCGTCACGCTGAGCGACTCGGACATGCGCATGACTAATAAGGCGTTCTGGTCCCTGTTCGCCCAAACGCTGGGCGTATCGGAAGCTGACCTGTTTCCAGACCCCCTTTCCAACTGAACAGCATTGTAAGGAGGCAAGAGATCAATGCGCGTGAAGAACCACCTGCCAGACGGCGCGCTGGCGCTGCTCCTGGCGACCTTATTCCTGGCGGGCTGTGATGCCCTCGGCACGACCAGCGCGCAGCCCTCTCCAACGGCCACTGCCACAACGGAGGCGTCAGCCTCGCCAACACCCTCTATTCACGGCGATTGGCAGACCTATACCGACCCAAAATACGGTTTCCACCTGGACGTACCAGCCCTCCTCTCTATCTCCTTTCCTGTCGCACCCAGTGGTCCAGACGACTCATATGTCTCCTGGCAGTATGATCCCTCGAAAGGTCCGCCACCTTCAGGCCAGGCGCTGTTTGCAGAAATAACCGTTGGATACCATGCAACCGATACACTGACTGGCGGGAACCCCAACCCTTGCACGGTGGGGAGGCGCATCACGATTGGTTCGGGCGTGACGGCCTACGAAGATGATAACCCAAATTACCCCACGCCTGCTCCTGGTGGTGGCGCGAGCGGCCCACAGGGGCTTGATGTCAATGTGGTAACGGGAGGGGTCTATCTAGAGATCAGCCTCTTTGCTAACCCGCCAACTGGCACCCTGCGAACGCGCTATGGCGCGATCTGGCAGCACATCCTGAACTCGTTTGTGCCAGGCCCGCCCGTCCCTAATACCCATCCCTGCGGTTAGAGCCAGCCGCGCAGGCAGCTTTTACCGCAGGGGCCGCCGCTGTTTCTGCGCTTGCAACCGATGATGGATGCGCAGCAAACCAAAATAGACCAGCGCGCCCGGCAGGCCAAAGAGCGCGCAGCGGCGGCCAAGCTGTCGCCCCGCAGGTGGACGCCGCGCCGCATCGCGCAGAACGATCAGGGCAGGCAGCAGCCAGAGCAAAACGATCAGCAGAATGATCGAAAGATCGAGCAGGTGCAAGCCAAACATTCCGTCGCCCTCGCCAATAGGCCAGTACCGTAGCTTCTGTAAATCCTGTAGATTTTACACGCCAGCATCCTCTGCAACGGCTGCGACCTGCGGCGCCTGCGCTGCTGCCAGTTCGGCGGCGCGGCGGCAATAGCCATCAACGGCGTGGACATAGGCCGCGTGGCTCCAGGTCAGCGGCGAAACATGCGCCGGACGCCCGCTGTAGGGGTTCAACTGCTCGGTAAGCACACCGCTTGAGCTTCTCCAGCGGGCGCACCATTCCAGCAGAGCGCGCGCCCGCGTCAGGTCTTCGGGCCGCGCCGCCGCCTCAGTATACCATTCCGCCAGCCAGAGCGTGCAGATGAACCAGGGATTCCCCGGAACCTCCGGCTCGCCGCGCCCCTCGTAGCGGAAGCGATCCCCTTCATAGCGCGCGATGCCGCCTACCTCGGTGCGCACCCAGAGCCGTTCCTCGATGGCCCGCGCCGTCGAGACCACGCGGGGATCATCCGCTGGCAGCACACCAAAGCTCAGCGCGGCCAGCACGCTGCTGTCCAGCGTTGCGTCCGGGCAGAGGGCTGGCGATTCTTCGCCTGCGGCTCGCGCGCCCGCCCCTGGCTGCAACGTAACGCCGCGCAGAAAATAGCCGCGCTCCGCGTCATACAGATGCTGGTCCAGGCCAGCGCGCAGCGCCGCCGCGCCCTCAGCGAAGCGCCCGGCAGCCTCGTCATCGCCAAAGCGCCGGGCAAAGCATGCCGCCGCCTTCAGCCCCGCGATAGTCGCGGCGGTCGTAAAGGTATAGATGCCATAGCGTTCTTCCCAGAGGTCATAGGATTCGCGCGGCAGCGATCCATCCTCCAGCCGATAATACAGCAGAAACTCCGCCGCCGGACGCACCATCTGCTCATAAAGCTGTTCCAGGCCCGGATAGTCGGGGTAACGTTCGACGTGACCCCACAGTTCCCACAAAACCAGCGCGGTCTCGTCTTCCTGCACCGGAAGGGTTGGGCGGCCATCGCGCACCCAGGGATGCCAGGAACTACCCAGCGAGCCATCGGCGTGGTATTTATGCAGCAGATAGCCGCCGTGATAATACGTCGTTGGCGCGATCAGCCGGGCGCAAAACGCGTGGAAGGCGCGCGGAATCGCGGGATAGCCCGCGCCATCCAGGGCGTGGGCCACCAGCGCGCCATCGCGCGGCCACATATACGAGTAGGTATCGGCGTTAGACAGGGCGCTGTCGCCATCGTTCGCGGCGATGATCGCCCCGCCTGCATCGCACTGCGTGGCGATAATCAACAGGCTGCGGCGATAGAGTTGGATGAGCGCGTCGGGCAGATCGGCGAAATCGCGGGCTTTCGCCGGTTTCAGCCAGCCTCGCCAATGGCGGCGGGTGCGCTCCAGCAAGGCAGGCACGCCCACCTCGCGGACGCGCCGGTTGCGGTCACGCACCTCAAAGAAATCGCGCCCCGCGACCATCCAGTAATGCGCCGTGACCGTCCCGCCCGCTGGCAGGCGCATCTCCATCCCCGCGACTGAATCCACAAAGCCCTGCGCGATAGGGTTGCCGCTCAGCAGACCATCTTCGGCGTCGCGCCAGGCGCCCTCCAGGCCGCCGTATTCCTTCGTTCCAGTGGCGTACTGAGCGATACGCTCGCGCTGCTCGTTCGCCATATCAATCAGAAAATAGCGCCGCCCGCGATAGTGCAGCAGCGCCTCATTATAGGGTTCATAATAGGCGGTATCGCCCACGCCCGACTCTTCGATATGAAAGTCGTGGTGAAAGAACAGCCGCACCAGCCGCTCGCGGCCTGCCAGGTTGGTGATCTCGATCTGCTTCAGATAGGTATCATCATCCGGCGTGACGGCATCGTGGCAGCGCAGCCGCAGGCCCAGCGCCTCGCTGCTGAGGGCCACATCCGTAACCAGCGTATCGCCCCAATAATCCAGCCGCCGCTCCCAGCAGTCATCGCCCGACCAGGCAAAGCGGGGATCGGCCCCGTCGGCCTCGGCCACCCAGACGCCAAAGCGATTCGGGTGTCCAATCGTCTGATTGGAATGCCCGACGCGCGGATAATAGACATCGCGCAAGACATAACGCTGATCGAAGGTGATCAGCAGGCGCCCGTTTCCAACCGGCAGATCGCGTGGCATAGCTCACCGTTCTCAAGAATCTGGCGTTTTATGCCGAAGCATAAGACGACTCTTGTTCCTGCTTCATCGGGGACCGTTTCACACGCTTCTTCCGAGGCGTGCCAGAGCGTTCCTCTCCACAGGCGTTTAAGCTGTCCGACAAACTACCGGCCAGCTTCGCTAAATTGATCGCCGCGTTCAGATCGCGGTCAAGGACCAGGCCACATGCCTGGCAATGAAAGGTCCGATCTGCCAACATTAAGCCTTCATCCATCCAGCCACAGCCGGAGCAAGTCTTGCTCGATGGTTCCCAACGGCTGGCGAGCAACACGGTACTGCCGTACCAGGCCGCTTTGTAGATCAGTTGGCGTCGGAACTCGCCAAAGCCCACATCGGCTATGGCTTGCGCCAGGTGATGGTTCTTCAGCATACCCGTCACATGCAGGTCTTCGATCACAATGGTTTGCTTGGTTTTCGCTAGCATTGTAGTCAACTGATGCAACGTGTTCTGACGCTGATTGGCAACTTTTCGGTAGAGGTTTGCCAGCCGTTTTGTCGCCTTCTTGCGCTTCTTGGAGCCTTTCACCTTGCGGGACACCGCCCGATGGAAGCGCTTGATCTTTTTCAGACGGCGCTTGAGGTGGCGCGGGTTGGGAATGACGGTTCCGTCTGAGAAGGTGGCAAGCGCCTTCACACCCAGATCCACACCCACAACGGGGCCAGCATTCTCAGACGCCGCCTGCTCTTGCTCCACCTGGATGCTGACATACCAATGCCCCGCCTGCTCGCTCACGGTGGCCGACAGCACCTTGACGCCCGATGGAGGCAGATAGCCGCGCTCTTTCAAGCGCAGCCGTCCCAGGCGCGGCAACTGGATGGCATTTCGATAGACGACAATGGAGCCGGTCAGGCGGAAGCTGCCCAGCCCGCGCTTCTTGCTCTTGAAGCGTGGATAGCCGACCTTGCCGCGCCGCTTGCCCTCTTTCTTGAGTTGGCAACGCCGGAAGAAGTGGGCAAAGGCGCTGTCCAGGTTGCGCAAGGCTTCCTGGGGCGCGCATTTGGAGACCGCATACATCCAGGGTACGTCGGTTTTCTTCAGCGCGTTCAGTTCCCGGTGCAGTTCGATGGCGTAGGGGCTTTTGCCAGTGGCTTGGTAGTGTGCCTGTTTCACCTTCAAGCCCCAGTTGTAAGCGTACCGCGCTGCCCCGGCATGCTGTTTGCAGGCAGTCACTTGCTCGTTATTTAAGTCGAGTTCGGTCTTGTAGGCCCGCGTGACCAGCATCAGACATCCTCGCTTTGCATGGCCTGCTCAATGCAGGCTTTAATCTGTTCTGCCCGACGTTTGCTGTTCCGGCGGCCATAGATACGCGCCGCCATGCTGGTAATCACCGCCACGAAGTCGTCTACCAGATCATCTCCGGTATCACTCGGAGAGATGGCTTCTACCCGACGGCCCTGCTGCTCCAAGAGGGTGGTAATGTAGCCATAGCCAAAGCGGGTGAGTCGGTCTCGATGGTCCACCACCAGCACGCTAATCTTGGGACTGGTGAGTAACTTCTTCAGCTTGGGGCGGTCATCGTTGAGGCCAGAAGCAATCTCGGTCACTTCCACGGTCACCTGATAGCCTCGCGCGGCTGCGTACCCCCGTAGGCGCTCCATCTGACGAGTGGCATCCGCCTTCTGGTCCGCAGACGAAACGCGGGCATAGAGCGCCACACCAGACGGAGCGGGACGGGGTTCGCGCACAATGACCGTGCCAGTGGGCAACTGGTAGGCATCCAGTTGCCCAGCTTGCCACCATTTCCAGGCGGTCTTATAGGTCACGCCGACCTGTTTGGCATAGTCGCTCAACTTCATAGGCATAGTATACCACAAAAGTGGATACTATACAACAAAATCAGGATTTAATTATCACCCCCCCAAAGAACAGCAAAGCCTCCTGGCCTCTCTTAGCAAGAAGTATACATGGCCTCGGCTGTCAGGCCATCGGCAATATGCTGTATTCCGCCCAAACAGCAACGGGAAGGGCGCGCCCTTCCCGTTGCTGAACAAGCCTGATGGTGAAGCTGGCGCGGTGAAGCGCCAGGCCAGCGAAGGCTAGTAGCGGCCCCTGCCGCCATTGCCGCCGCGCCGGTCTCCGCCACGACCACCGCCGTAGCCGCCACCGCCGCGCCGGTCCCCATAGCCGCCATAGCCGCCACCGCTGCGTCCGCCACCACCGCCGCGATAGCCGCCGCGCTCCTCGCGCGGGCGCGCCTCGTTGACGGTCATGGGACGACCCCGCAAATCCTGCCCATTGAGCATGGTCACGGCCTGGGCGGCCTCGGCGTCGCTGCTCATCTCAACAAAGCCATAGCCCCGGCTTTGACCAGAGAACTTATCTGTCACCACATGCGCGGACGTGACCGTGCCAGCCTGCGAAAAAATCTCCGAGAGCTGGGCATCGTCAACATCATAGGGGAGATTACCAACAAAAAGATTGTTGCCCATCGAACCTTCTTCAAAACCTTTCTTACAGCCATAGCTGCGAAGCAGCTCATGAGAGCGAGGGCAGCAAGTGCGACGACTTCCATGAGCAGTGTGCAAAACAAGCAGCACAGAGCGGTCACGCGCAACTCTTCATGGCGCAGGAGCAAAAACAGGCGCCTGGACAATGGAGGGCAAGACAACTTGGTGCAACAGACACAGTATACCCCCAGAAAAGCGCCGTGTCCAGAAAGAAACCGACCGGCACAAACCGAAACAGGTTTGCAGCCGCGCCTCCTTTGCCGTATAATGAAGACTACATGGGGCGTCGAAGAAGCCGCTCCGCTTCAACTCTGCCTCACCAGAGGCTGCGCCGGGTGGCCCGGCTGGGCGTCACACAAGGCTTCTCCCGCTCGCCCCAGCGTACCCTTTCGCACAATCAGAGAGAAAAGAGGCGTCGGCCATGCTTTCTCCCTCCCCGCCCCTCGCGGCAGGCTGCTCATACGATTCCATGTTGTTCCTAGAGGCGAACGTATCTTGTCGGTAAGGAGACACTTCCATGTACAGAGGTCAGTCGGGCATGTTTTCCTGGTTGTTCCACCGCATCAGCGGGCTGGGCATCCTGCTCTTCCTGCTGCTGCATATCGTGGACATCACCCTGCTTGGCTTTGGCCCCAAGGTCTACAACGACGCGCTCACCATCTTCAGCACCTGGTACGTGCGCGTCGCCACGCTCTTCTTGATTGCCGCCGTCTTTTATCATGCCTATAACGGCGTGCGCATCATCCTGGTTGATTTCTGGCCCGCAATCGGCACAAAATACCAGCAAGCCATGTTCTACGTCGTGCTGGTGGCAACCATCGCCTCCTGGGCGCCCCTGGTCTACTTTATCGTCGGGCCTTGCTTTCAGCCAGGCGGCGCGTGTGGCAGCTAAATCTGCTGCGTGTCTGTTGAGAGGAGCAAACGACGATGGCAAAATCAACCACTGAAGACGCGCCAGCCAGGGCGCGCAGCGCGACCAGCAAACCCGCAACCTATGGCGCAGCCTCCAGGCCGAACGGCGGCTTTGAACTCTTTTCCTGGTATTTCTTCCGTATTTCCGGCGTGATCTTAATCTTTCTGGTGATTATTCACCTGATTCTCAATCATATCACCACTGACGTTTCCAAGACGGTGTATGATTACGTGGCCGAACGCTACGCTAACCCGTTCTGGCGCGTTTATGATCTGGTCCTGCTGACCCTGGCCCTGCTGCATGGGTTGAACGGCCTGCGCATCGTCATTGACGACAACGTGCGGGCGCGCGCCTGGCGGCTGCTGGCCCAGTCCACCGTCTGGACGATTGCCCTGGTCTTCTGGCTGATGGGAACGATGACCATCATCACCTTCCATCCAGGCGTCACCGGCGGCATCTCGAATTTCTTTGGGCTGCTGAAATAAGCGCCCGCTGGGGGGAGGAACTCATGGCCTATCATAAGTTCGACGTGGTGATTGTCGGCGCTGGAGGGGCGGGGCTGATGGCGGCATGCCAGCTTGCGGGCAATACCAGCGTGGCCGTCATCTCCAAGCTCTATCCCACGCGCTCGCACACCGGCGCCGCCCAGGGTGGGGTTGCCGCCGCGCTGGGCAACCGAGAAGAAGACCACTGGAAATGGCACATGTTCGACACCGTGAAGGGCGGCGACTATCTCACCGACCAGGACGCCGCCGAAGTGCTGGCCCACGAAGCCATTGACGCGGTGTATGACCTGGAGCATTGGGGCCTGCCCTTCAACCGCATGCCCGATGGCCGCATTGACCAGCGCCGCTTTGGTGGACACACGCGCAACTTTGGCGAAGGGCCGGTCATGCGCACCTGCTATGCCGCTGACCGCACCGGGCACATGATCCTCCAGACCATGTTTCAGCAATCCATCAAAAATCAGGTGCGTTTCTTCAACGAATATCTGGCGCTGGACCTGTTGATGAGCGATGGCGCGGTAACAGGCGTCGTGGCGCTGGACCTGCGCGACGGCGAGATGCACACCTTCCATGCTAAAGTAGTCCTGTTTGCTACAGGCGGCTATGGCCGCGCCTGGCGCATCACCAGCAACGCCCTGGCCTGCATGGGCGACGGCATGGCAATCGCCTATCGCCGGGGTATCCCCCTGGAAGACATGGAGATGTACCAGTTTCATCCCACCGGCCTGTATCGCATCGGCGTGCTGCTCAGCGAGGCGGCGCGCGGCGAAGGCGGCATCCTGCGCAACAGCACAGGCGAGCGATTCATGGAGCGTTACACACCCACGCTCAAAGACCTGGCCCCGCGCGATATGGTTTCGCGGGCTATCATCCAGGAGATCAAAGAGGGGCGCGGCGTCACGCCCACCAAAGATGCCGTCTATATTGACCTGACCCACCTGGGCAAAGAACTGATTGACGCGAAATTGCCCGATGTGACCGACTTTGCCCGCACCTATCTGACCATCGAGCCGATTAACGAGCCGGTGCCTATCCAGCCAACGGCGCACTACGCAATGGGCGGCATCCCCACCGACATCGAGGGCCGGGTGATTAGGGATGAACACAAGACCGTCGTGCCTGGCTTCTACGCGGCGGGCGAGGTGGCCTGCGTCTCGGTGCATGGCGCGAATCGCCTGGGTACGAATTCGCTGGTTGATCTCATCGTCTTTGGCCGCCGCGCGGGCAAGCATATCGCCCGCTTTATCAACGAGTGGGATTTCCTGCCGCTGCCCAAAGAGCCAGAGGCATTTGCCCGCGATATGGTGGAGCGCCTGCGCGCCAGGGACAAAGGCGAAGCGCAGATCAACATCCGCAATGAACTGCGCGATGAGATGATGGAGAACGTCGGCGTCGTGCGCGACGAGCAGAAACTGCTGCACGCGCAGAGGAAGCTTGTCGAACTGAAAGAACGCTTCCAACAGGTCGCCATTCAGGACAAAGGCCACACGTTCAATACCGAAATGATGGAAGTGATTGAACTTGGCTTCCTGCTCGATTGCTCCGAGGCGACGATTGCGGGGGCGCTGGCGCGCAAAGAGAGCCGGGGCGCGCACTACCGCGAAGATTTCCCCAAGCGCGACGACGCCAACTTCCTGAAGCACACGCTCGCCTATCGAGAAATGAACGAGATCGAACTGCGCTACAAGCCGGTGGCCCTTGGCACTTTTGAGCCGCAAGAAAGAAAATACTAGGTATTTGGGGCAGGCACAGCGGAGGCATTAAGCACATGGACATCAAACGCAGTGGCTCACAGCCTTCTGGCAAAGGATCAGCCGAGTATTTTACTGGCGCGGTCCGCATTGACCCCCTGTTCCAGGCGCCCGATCCGGCCCGCGCGGTCGGCGCCAGTGTCACGTTCGAGCCTGGCGCTCGGACCGCCTGGCACAGCCACCCGCTGGGCCAGACCCTGATCGTGACGGCTGGCTGTGGCCGGGCGCAACGCTGGGGAGGTTCAATCGAGGACATTCGTCCGGGTGACGTGATCTGGTTCCCGCCAGGGGAGAAACATTGGCACGGCGCCACGCCAACTACGGCCATGACGCACATCGCCATTCAGGAACAGCTTGACGGCAAGACCGCCGACTGGATGGAACAGGTCGGCGACGAACAGTACCAGGGCTGATCGTGGAAGAAGATCGTTCCCACCTTTCACTCTTAGAATGCCTCACAAAAACGGTCCACCCTTGCGGGTGGGGTTGTAGCGCCAGCGTCCAGGCTTTCTGGGGTGGGGCAATCGCCGGTTTTGTGCGGGACTCTTAGGACGCCTCACACAACCTCCGCACGAGCAGGGGCGGGGTTGTAGCGCCGTCCTTCCAGGCGGCAGGGGTGGGGCCAACCGTCGGTTGTGTGAGGTATTCTTAGGCGCGGCGTCAGCCGCCAGCCCCTTCTGAGGAGCATAGAGATGAATCTTACCGTAAAAATCAAGCGGTTCAATCCCGACGTGGATAAAAAGCCGCACTGGGAAACCTACCAGATCGACGCCGACCCGATGGATCGGTTCGTTGATGTACTGAACGAAATCAAGTGGCGGCAAGACGGCACGCTCACCTTCCGCCGCTCCTGCATACATGGCGTCTGCGGCTCCGATTCCATGCGTCTCAACGGGCGCAACATGCTGGCCTGCAAAACGCTGGTACAAGACCTGGGCGCTAAAATCACTGTCGAGCCGATGCTGGGCTTCCCGGTGATCAAAGACCTGGTCGTGGATATGGACCCCTTCATGGCGTCCTACGAGAAGATCAGGCCCTATCTCATCAACGACGAGCCAGCGCCCCACACCGAGCGGCTGCAAAGCCCAGAGCAGCGCGCGCGCTACGACGAGAGTACCAAGTGCATTCTTTGCGGAGCCTGCACCGGATCGTGTCCTTCGACCTGGGCCAACCCGGATTGGGTCGGCCCGGCCTCAATTGTCAACGCCCATCGCTTCATCTTCGACAGCCGCGACAAGGGCGCTGCCGAGCGGCTGAACATTCTGAGTGACCGGCTGGGTGTCTGGCGCTGCCGCACTATCTTCAACTGCACCCAGGCTTGCCCGCGCGACATTCCCGTCACCGCTACCATCGAAGAAGTCAAGCGCGCCCTCATCTATGGCGATACCGAAACCAAATAAGCGCCGCTGACATGAGTCATCCCGAATGTTATGAGATGCGGCTCGGCAACGCTGCTGGCTGGTGGCGCCGCTGGCGAGCAGCGGGAGCGTCCCCTGCGCAGCGCCGCCGTCCCGGCGGCTGAACGCTCCGCCAGCGATCACGCTCACCGTGAGCGGCTCGGCTTGCCAGCGATGGGCCGCCGTCCCGGCGGCGCTGCGCACGAGGCGTTCGCTTGCCCTACCAGCACACGCTATAGCAGGATAAAATTCGGGATGTCTCATGTTTATCGCGCGCTTTCCTGGAGCGCCCGATACCTCTATACATCTCGCCTGCCCTCTGCTATACTGACGCTCGCTTAGCAGACGTTCGTGAAGGATGACTTCACAGACCAGCGAGGAGGAGCGCGTTGACCGTCGAACCGGAGCCGCTTTCTGCTCAGAAGCTGGGCAATGAATCGGAGACGGCGCCGCCAGAACAGCCGCAGGTCTGGACACCACGATTTATCCTGATTTTCGCGCTTGTTGCCCTCTCAGGGGGCGCAGCTACCCTCTTGGGCGTTTCAGGAAGCCCGCTTGGAAACAGCCCGTATAACGTACTCCTATCAGCCAACCAGGCATCACTGATACTAAGAGGTGGGCTTACCGTTGTGTGTCTGATCGGGCTACGGGCTGTCAGCAGCAAGCCGCTGCGCGCCGGGTTCCTCTTGCGAGCCGTCGTAGAAATAAGCGCCATTGTTAGCTCGCTGACGCTTTTAGGGCTGGTACGCAGCCCCCTGCTGCTGGCGTTGAGCGATCTCCTCTTTTTGTCGCCCTGGTTCCTGTCCCTGATGAACGCGCTTGCTGTGATCAGCCAGCTCAGACTTTCCTATGGTTTGGCTCGTTGGCAGCCGTCAGACAACGTGTTTATCTGGCTCCAGGTGCTGCTCACGCTTGGGCCAGGGGTTGTGATCCTCTGGAGCGCCTCCATTCCCCCCATTTCCGATACGGCTTTTTTGCTCTGGGTTGTTACCGGCCCTTTCCTTGAAATAGCGGGAATAGCGTGCCTGCTGTTCCGGCCAGCGTGTTGGAAAGCAAGCCCACTCATTGTGCTCTGTCTTACTGCTGGGGCAACCGCATCTCTTCTTTTCGGGAATGTCCTCTCTCGTCTCTTCTCCCCTCCCGCCTCTGCGGCCCACATGCTCCAGGTATCCAGCGGAATTGGCCTCGTCGGCGCCACGCTGTTTGTCCTTGGCTTGCTTTTGCTCATCCAGAGGGCGCGCCCGCAGCAGAAGGGTTCTCTCCAAAACTGAGGGCTATTACCTGTAGCGCCGCCTGGAAGGCGGCGCTACAGGTATCGTACCTCGCTTGCCAACACCTCATGTTTGGTAGAAACCCAGGTATATGCCTCGCTTTGCCTGAGAGCGCCTGATGAGCTATAATAGAAGGTACTTTTGTTTCTCTTGTGGAGGATGACTATGCGACGGCTCGAAGGGGATAGCCTCTCATTCTGGCAGGACGAGGCGCAGAGCGCCTCGCGTTACAGCGCCCTGGAAGGCCCGGTCCACGCAGATGTCGCCGTGATCGGCGGCGGCATCACCGGCGCGGCCTGCGCGCTCTGGCTGGCGCGCGATGACCGACGTGTCATCCTTCTGGAACGCGAAACGGTGGCACACGGCGCGAGCGGGCGCAACGGCGGTTTTTTGCTCGCCGGAACGGTTGAAACCTATGACCGGGCCATTGCCCTCTACGGTCACACGCGCGCGCGGCGCTTCTATGCCTTCAGCGTCGCCAACAATGTGATGGTGCGGGCATTGATTGATGAGCTAGAGGCGCGCCGCTGGCCTACCGGCTATCGCCATACCGGCAGCCTGCGCCTGGCCGATGCGCCAGAAGAACTGGTCGAGGTGCGCGCGGCGGCGCGGCTGCTGACCGAAGATGGCTGGGCCACCGAAGTCTTCGACGAAACCCGCCTGCCAAAACGATTGCGCAAACACTATATGGGCGGCTCCTATCACCCCAGCGACGGCGAAGTCCAGCCAGCGCGGCTGGTCGCTGGATTGGTAAGACTTGCCCAGGAGGCAGGCGCGATCATCCACGAACAAACGCCCGCGCTCAGCCTTCGGGAGAGCGCCGATGGCGTCGTGATCGAAACCCCGGCTGGCGCGGTCCATGCCCAGAAAGCTATCCTTGCCACCAATGCCTGGCTCGACGATCTGCTGTCTGCTCAGCCGGAATCAGCAGCCAGCGCCGACGCCCAGCCAGCGCCAGAAGCGCGCCCCGATGGGCGTGTCGTCACACCCACACGCGGCCAGATGCTGGCAACCACGCCTGTCGAGGAGCGGCTGTTCGATTGCCCCATCTACGCGCATTACGGCTATCAATACTGGCGGCAGTTGCAGAACGGGCGGCTGGTCGTTGGCGGCTGGCGCGATCACGCGCCCGACCACGACCAGCGCACCCCGACCCAGGTTCCTACCGACGCGGTGCAACAGCATCTTGATCGCTTTGTCTACGAGACCCTGGGGCTGCCCGCCACGACGGCCATTACCCACCGCTGGGCGGGGCTGATGGCCTTCACCCCCAATAGCCTGCCGCTGGTCGGCCTGGCCCCTGGCAGGCAGCATATCCTGTTCTGCGGCGGCTATACCGGGCATGGCAACGCTATGGCTGTGCGCTGCGCCCGGCTGGTCGCTGACCTCGCCTGCGGCTTGCCAAACACCGAAGCTGATTTGTTCACACCCGAACACACAAAGAAGCCGCTGTAGAGCAAGCGCGCTCTGCTGAGCCGCTCTAGCTCTCTTGCTCACCAGGAGGAGGCAAGAGATAGCAAGTACCTTCTGTGGGATTGGAAGTTGAGAGGAGTCCTATGTTAACCCAGGAGACCCCGCCGGAGATTGCGGCGGAAATGGCGGCCAGCGTTGCCGAGCGTGACCGCCATTTCCGCTGGAACTTCGCCATGATGGGTTTCGACATCGCCTTTTTCACGTTAGGGATGAATATTAGCTCGGCATATGTCGTGCTGCCCCTCTTCGTGCATCATCTCTCCAGTTCCAACATTGCTGCCGCGCTGGCGCCAGCGATACGCGCGCTGGGCATCTTTGGCACACAACTGATTCTGGCGGGCTACGTCGAAGGGCTGCGCCGCACCAAACCGATCCTGCTGATCGTCACAACCTTCGAGCGCCTGCCGTATCTCGTCCTGGCTGGCGCGGCGCTGCTGCTGGCCGAGTCACATCCGTTCTGGCTGCTGGCCCTCTTCTTTCTCCTCATCCTCATGCAGACGTTTGGAAGCGGCCTGTCCATGACGCCCTGGCTCGATCTGGTAGCGCGCGCCATCCCGGACAACTGGCGCGGGCGATTCTTTGGCCTCTCCACAAGCCTGGGCGGCCTCCTGGGTATTGGTGGCGCGGCGCTGGCAACGCTGATCCTCTCGTCCCCAACCATCGGCTACCCGGCAAACTTTGCCCTCTGCTTCTCGCTGACCTTTGGCATGATGATCATCTCGTTTATCTGGCTGGCGCTCACCCGCGAGCCACGTCGCATTCCGCACCCGCCCGCCGAAAAAGCCGCGCGCAAGGCCGCTGGCGCAAACGGCCCGCGCGGCTGGCTGCGCATCCTGCGACAAGACGGCGGCTTTCGTTTGCTGCTGATCGCCAACGCCATCGCTGGCGCGTCAGCCCTGGCGACTGGCCTTTACGCCTTCTCGGCCAAAAACGAAGCGCATCTGACCGACGCGCAGGTGAGCATCCAGAACACCGTCCTGATCGCTTCCTCCACAGCCAGCTACTTCATCCTTGGCCTGGTGGGTGATCGCTATGGTCATCGGCTGGTGCTGGAAATTGGCGCGCTGGCGGGCGCGCTGGCCGGCCTGCTGGCTCTGCTGGCGCATGGGCCGTTCCTCTATGCAGGCATTTTTCTGCTCACCGGGGTCAGCCTCTCGGCCACGCTGCTGGCGTCCTTCTCGTTCGTCATCGAGTTCGGCCCACCGGAGGCGCGCCCGACGTATATTGCGCTCTCCTCGCTCTGCTACGCGCCCGGCGCCACCTTTGCGCCCCTCGTGGGCGGCTGGCTGGCCGACCACCTGGGCTATGGCCCGCCCTTCCTGCTGGCCGCCGCGCTGGGGATAATCGCCGCCCTCTTCTATCGCCTGCGCGTACCCGACCCCCGCATGGACAAGCGCCGCAAGCAAGCATTGGCAGGCGCTGATGCCCGCCAGGCTGAAGGAGAATAAAAAGCAGTGGCCGGGAGTCCAGACAGAAGGTGGGCCTTGTACCCCCGCCCTCTCGCTATGCTATACTACAGGGAGAAGCCCTCCGTATGCAGGCAGAGAGGAGACCCCCCTATGACGGTGGAGACGGGATACAAGCATATTGTGCGCACCCCTGGATTTTACGAGGGCAGACCCTGCATTGAAGGCCACAAGATTTCAGTACATGACATCGCTGTCTGGACCTGGCAGGGTGAGACGCCCGACGAGATCGCGCGCGACTTCCAGTTGACGCTGGCCGAGGTCCATGCTGCGCTGACCTATTATTATGATCATAAAGACGAGATAGACGACGAGATTAAGGAACACGACACGTTCATTGCTGAACGCGCCGATGCCGATACTTCGCCGATAGCTGAGCGAATGCGTCAACTGCTCGCTGAAAAGCAGAGGCGCGCGGCGCATGGGTGAGGCGCTGCGCTACTATTTTGACGAGCATATGCGCTCAGCTCTCGCCAGAGGCTTGCGCGCGCGCGGCGTCTTTGTCCTGACAACTCAGGAAGCCGGGCGCGCCCATCAGGGCATTCATGATGATGACCAGCTAGCCTACGCGGCTGCGCAGGGGCTGGTCATGGTCACGAGTGACCGTCACTATATCAGGCTGGCGCACGATCAGCAGCCACACGCCGGAGTTGTCTTGCTTCAGCAGGAATTAAGCATCGGTGAATATATCGAGTACCTGGAACTTCTGGCCCTCACGACCAGTCCTGAGAGCATGCGCAATACCCTTGTTTACTGCAAGTGGCGCTGAGCCAGCCTCTGCCCAACCAGCACCCCTGGCTGCCTTTTCAGACTACTCCGTCCAGGGTTTGCTGACGCATGAAGTGCAGATGGGATACTCTAAGCAAACAAGTCAGCAACCACCATCGTAAAGCCAGGCACAACGTCTCGCCCATCCAGCGCGTCATGCCCGCCGAGCGTGCGCAGCGATTCATCTGGCATCCACACGTCAACGCGCTGCTCATCCGGCCAGATGTTCCACACCAGGCGTGTCCCCGCTTCCAGCCACATCTGCGCGCGCTCTTCCATTTCCCGGTCAGTCGCCTGCGAAGGGCTAACAATTTCTGCCACCAGATCGGGCGCCAGCCGAACATATTCCTTGCGCTGCCGCGCTTCTTGCACCTGCGGCAAGCGTTCCGCCGCCACAAACGCCAGATCAGGCGCAACGGCTGTGCCACCGGGCGCATCAGCAGCGGTCAGCGCGTAACCAACTTGCTCTAAGGAGGCACGCCCTCCCAACTGGCTCGTCTTAAGGTAGGCGCCCAGCGCCGTTGCCAGGTTAAAGAGTATCCAATCATGGCGTGGATCTTTCACTGGCGGCATGCGATGCACCACCCCTCGTATCAATTCTGTGCGCCAGCCATCCTGGTCCTCTGGCAGTTGCGCAAACTCAGCAACCGTCAGCAAATCGCCCGGCTCATGAATGAGCATACGATACCGTTTGGTGATCGCCATTGTGCGGCCTCCTCGTCAGGGTAGAAACGCCTCTCACACTGGTATTGTATCACGCGGCCTACCCCAGCTCATTCTTTATCATTTGCTCGGTCCGCACAATCAACAGGAAGGCCAGGCCAAGGGGCAGGTAGGTGGAGATGAAGAAACCTGTAGAAAGCTCGCTCTCAACAGAAAAGCCAAAGGTGAGGAAGAAGGCCGCTTCACCCAGGATGAGCAGTGGAAGGGCTTCAGGACGCCACTTCCAGCCCGATGGGCGGAACAAGAGTAAGAGTACCGGAGTTACTATACCTACAAGAACAGGAATCACCCCAAACAAAGACCACCATCTCTTCTTCCAGGGCCTGATTCGATAGGAAAGCAAGAGCATGCTGAAATGGTTAAGACCAAGCATGATGAAGCTGAGAGGGCGAATAATCCGCTCTGCCTCATATACGACCTGATGGATTATCAGAGGAGTTCCGCTGACCACAAGGATGCCCGCGCCTATCACCGAGAGGAGTTGCAAAGGAAATACGCCAAGTCGCATCAGCTTCGATCCAGTTATAAAGAGTCCCGCCAGGCAAATAAGGACCACCAGCCCCAGAGCATAGAGCAAAAGGAGAAATGCGTCGGGATATATAAATATGGACTCGCCCTGGACATCGAGACACTCCGTAGATTGAGCGCCGAATTCAGAGCAAATATGATAGTTCAATTGATTACGGTCCGCTTGAACCGGGTAAAAAAAGAAACGAAGAGTCCCTTCAGATAAATGAGATATGAACAGCACCGCCAGAAACACAAGTAGCACAAAGAGTGCAGTAAAACCCAGGCTCCATATCTTCACACGCTGAACGGACACTCCCTGTTCAAGCATCACCGTCACTCCTGGTCAAGTCTGGCAGATTGCGCGCGAGCGTTAACTCTACGCGCGCCAGTATAGCATCCGATGAAGCTGTCGCCAAGTCTGGCAGCGAGAGCAGAAGAAGCTAACCGATCAATCCGCTGGCGGTGGCAATTGTGCTTCCCAGATTGCCTATGTTACAATGCTGACAAGAGACGTTGCTGAGTTGCTTTCAGCAGGCATGCAGATGATGCGCGCGGTCTCTTGTTGTCAGGCGTTCAGGCAACTTTCAGACGTTCTCAACGATCAGGTATAGGAAAAGAGCGAGATGCAAGCCAACCTTGAGCAAGCAATTGCCTACATCCGCCAGCATGGCAGCCCCCTTGAACTGGCCCGGCTGCATGCCGCGCTGGGCGAGAAAACAGCAATTGAGGAAGCGCGCCAGCAGGTCGGCGCGCTTCAGAATCCCGATGGAGGCTGGCCCTATCGCCAGCAAGAAGGCGAACCGAGCAGCCTGGCGGCAACGCATCACGCGCTGACCTGGCTGGCCGAGTTGGGTCCGCGCAGCGATCCCATTGTGCAGCGCGGGCTAGACTTTCTGCTCAGCGCCCAGCAGCCCGATGGAAGCTGGCGCGAAAGCGAACAGATTCTTCAGTTGAATCCGCCGCATTGGATGTCGCCTGAAAACGAGATGGCAAACGCCTATCTCACCGCCGATTCCGCCTATCATCTGGCGGTGGGCCGCGATTCGCAGTTGGACGCCGTGACCCGCGCCTGCAACTACCTCTATCAGCTTGAACTGGAAGAGCAATATCCGCAGACCATCTGGATCATGGGCGCGCTCTTCACCATCGCCGAAGGCGAAGCGTCGGAAGTGGCCCAGGCGACGCGCGACTACCTGGAGGCGCGCCTGGACAGCCAGTGGGACGCGGGCGCGCTGGCCTGGCTGTTGAACACGTATCTCAACGCGGGCATCGCGCCATCCACCCCCTTGCTCGCCCACGCGCGCGCCCTGCTGGAAAGCGCGCAGCACTCGAACGGCAGTTTCGCCAGCGATGATGGCGACCCCTTTACGTTGGATGTCACCATTCAGGCGGTGCGCGCCCTTCAGGCAGCAGGCGTGGTGTAGCAGCGCGTCAGGCCAGGCGCTCGATGCCTGGCAGGCAGAGGAAAAAGACCCGTGAAATCAGGCAAACCAAAAGACGAGAAACCGCAGGGCTTGGAGGGTTCGCTTGAACGCAGCGAACGCAATCCTTTTGCAGCGGCTGGCCCCATCTGGGCGCAGGAAAAGCCGCCCGCCAGCAAAACCGCGCGCCGCAGCGGCGCGGGCTTCGCGCACACCCTGGCGCTGCTGGGCCTGCTCATCTTCTTCCTGGGGCTGGCGCTGCCCTGGTCCGCGCCCGCGAAATACGGCTCCCCCGTTGCTCTCGTTCAGCAAGGCTTGCTCCTCGATCTGCTGCGCGATGGCCTCTACATTTTTCGCGTGGTCTATCTCGACATCCCTTCGGTGAGCCTGGCCGGTGGCCTGCTGGTCTTTCTGCTCCTGCTGATCGTCTTGAATCGGGTGATGAACATTCCGGTGCTGACCTTCTTTGCTGGCCTGCTCGTGACGCTCTTGCTGCTGGCCGCCGCGCTGGGGCTGGTCTTTCTGTTCGCTCGGCAGCAGTTCCTTGATGCGCCGCTGGCTGGCGAACCTGTGACTATTGGCCTGTATCTCTGGTTCATAGGGCTGGGTCTGCTGCTCCTGGGATTAGCCGCCGAATACCTGGCCCATCTGCGCCAGGTCGGGCCTGCTGGCCCGTCAGGGTTGGGCCGGGTCTTGTAGGGCAGTGTTTGGCATGGCTTGCGGCGGCAGGTTCTTTTGGTCACAAGTTCAGCCAAATAGTACCGTTTTTTTACCGCTGTGGCGCTTCTTGTGGTAGACTCTTATCCACGATAGCCTGTGGCCGCTTTTGACGGAAAGCGTCTGACAGGCGTAGCATGAGAAACTACCGCCGCGCGACGAAAGCGTTGCGCCGCTGGTCATCGAAGCGCGCGTCAAGCATTTGCGAGGGAGGGCCATCGTGTCAACAGGGGCATTTATTATCACACTCAATATCATCAGCGTTTGCGCGTGCCTGATTAACGTAGGGCTGGGTCTGCTGCACCGCAGCCGACCCTGGGTCTTGCCCGCGCGCCTGCTCGCGGGGGCGGTCAGCTTAGCGCCGCTGATGGCATTCCTCCTGTCGCGGGCCTTCTCGCTGCACCTGATGACCAACCTGGGCCTGAGCAGCACCGGCAACGCTTTTATCGCCCTGGGCGTCTTCCTCTTCCTGACGCTCTTGCTCCCTTCCTGGGTAGATCGCAAGCCGAAAGAGTCAGAGGCAAACGCTGGAGACAAGCGGCAAAAAGTGGGCGCTGGCAAGGGGCGCGTGCGGGTGATCAACGGCAGCGATGAGTGGGTAAATTAGGGATAAGCAGCATCCCCTTTCGATCTAGGCAGGCAGGGCTTCCTCGTGAAACAGAGACGCTATGCCACCAGCGCCCATCTTCCGCTGCCAGGCAAGCGCGGGAAGGCGCTCATTGTAGTGCTGGCGCTCATCGTGCTGCTGTTGGAAAGCGCCTGTGGCTTGCAAACCGTCAATCAGCCCACAGCGGTCACGCCGCCGCTGCCCCCTCCTCCTTCGACCCCTGGGGCCGCGCTGACGCCGCTTTCCTATCTGCGCCTGCCAGCAGGTTTCCAGGCCACAGCCTTCACCAGCGGCCTGCAAGGCTCTCGCTTCATCACCTTCAGCCCCGACGGCACGCTGCTGGTAGCCGAGCGCGGGAGCGGGCGCATCCTGGCCTTTCCTGACCCCCAGCACAACGGCCAGACCACCGGGCCAGTAGTCGTTGCCAGCGACCTCAACGATCCCACCAGCCTGGACTTCGGGCGCGATGGCAGCCTTTATGTTGGCGAAGCCTCGCGTGTCACGCGCTTCACCTTGGGGCCAGACCTGAAAGCAACCAGTAAACAGGTGATCGTGCCGCACCTGCCCACTGGCGGCAACCACGTCACGCGCACAGTGTTGATCGGCCCCGATAACCGCTTATATGTCTCCATCGGCTCCACCTGCAACGACTGTGTTGAATCCGATCCGATGCGCGCCAGCGTCTGGGTTTATAACATTGATGGCAGCGGCGGGCGGCTCTACGCGCGCGGGCTGCGCAACGCGGTTGGCATGGCGATCAATCCCTGGAATCAGCAAATCTGGGTCACAGACATGGGCCGCGACCTGCTGGGTGATAATACGCCTCCTGAAACGGTCTATGCCCTGCAAGACGGCAGCGACTATGGCTGGCCCGTCTGCCACGCAGGCGCCATCATTGACCCCGACCTTGGGCATACGGGCGATTGTAATGGCATAGCGCAGCCGCTCGTCAAGATGCAGGCGCACTCGGCTCCGCTGGGCCTCGCGTTCTATAACGCTTCCGGCGCCTCCGCGTTCCCGCCAGCCTATCGCGGCCTCTTCATCGCCTTTCACGGCTCCTGGAATCGCAGCGTGCCTACCGGCTACAAAGTGATTTTCGTTCCGCTGAACGCGCAAGGCCAGGTAGCTGGCGCTCCCCAGGACTTCGCCACTGGCTGGCTCAACAACCAGAGCCAGGTGTTGGGGCGTCCGGTTGGGCTGGCGGTGGGGCCAGATGGATCGCTCTATGTGAGCGATGACCTGAACGGCGTCATTTACCGTATCACCTACACCGGCTAGTGGCTGGCGACTTCAGCCGCCAGCGCCCAACAGCGCATCTAAGGGCGCCTCACACAACCTCCGCACGAGCAGGGGCGGGGTTGTAGCGCCGTCCTTCCAGGCGGCAGGGGTGGGGCCAACCGTCGGTTGTGTGAGGCATTCTAAGGAGCGTTTTATGAGTGACCAGCAGCCAGCAGGCATCATCGTCGTCAAAGAGGGCGTTGCTATCGAGGCCAAACAGGAAATCCCCTACTTTGTGGGTGTCTCCGCCCGCACCACCGGCGCGCGCGGTATTTCGATGCAGCGCACCGTCATCCCGCCGGGCGGCGCAGCCAAAGCCCATATCCACCTGGGCTATGAGACGGCCATCTACATCGTGCAGGGCCGCGTGGAAACACACTATGGCCCCGGCCTGCGCGAATCAATCATCAACGGCCCTGGCGAGTTCGTCTATATCCCTGCCAACGTCCCCCACCAACCGCGCAACCTCAGCGAGACCGAACCGGCCATCGCCATCGTCGCGCGCAATGATGCCAACGAGCAGGAACACGTCATCCCCTACGACCCGGCCAGCGAGTGAGGCCACCCCCCACCCTCGCCAGCACACAGGCTGGCGGGACACGCGGCAGACTCTTGCCGGTCCCGCCAGCCTCCGTACCGCCGCCGTCTCGGCGGCTCACCGCTGCGCCAGCACGCAGGCTGGCGGTACAAAATGGGCTGGGCCAGCGCCTACTGTCCGGCGGCCACACCCGGCCCCTGCGCCCGCGTGAGCCGCCTCCAGACCGCCTCCAGCGCCGCCTGCGTCCCTCCCTGCCCGACCCACACCCCCTCCCGCTCCTCCAGCGCACGCGCCACCTGCCCCACGCGCGCCAGACTCCCCGCCAGCGCCCAGCCCACCCCCTCCCACCGCTCCCACCCCGCACACCCCAGCGCCACACACGGCGCCTCCAGCAGCCATACCAGCCGCGCCAGTTCCCCCTCCAACAGATACCGCATCCACCCCGTCTGCCAGCGGTCCAGTTCCCCTACCCCAAATGGCTCCCGCGTCAGCGCCTCCGCCATCTGCCCAGCCAGCCGCCCACGCCACACCGGCGGATGCAGCGTCCACCCCAGCCGCTCGCGTCGGCTCAACACCGCCACCAGCCAGGGCTGGAGCCACTCCTGCACCGCACGCGCCTGTCCCAGCCGCCCCACTATTCCCGCCATCTGGCGCGGCGACACCTGCGCCCGCGTTCTGGCGTCCACCGCCAGCCAGGCGCTGAGAAACGACAAACGATACCGCGATACGAGACTCATGAGTCTCCTCCTGGGCCGGGCGCAACACCCTGGACCGGAAAGCCACGCTTCCCGCCCGCGCGCCAAAAGCAAAGCGGCTACCCCCGGAGAACTGCACAGCAAGCGCAGTGTTTCCAAAAGGTGGCCGCCAGGAGGAGAGAAACCTCAGAATACGATACAATCCTCATAGCTCCATCTCCTGGTCTGTCCAGGGCTGGGGTATGGCGCGGTGGGTGCTTTATACACTTGCCGCGCCAGCCATCTCTGCGTCGAACAACTCCAGCGCCCCCAATTGGGACGCGGATCAGACCCCCGCCGACAGCGGGCCGCCTGATGCAGCCATCCTACCGCATGGCTGCCACTCGTGTCAAGCATACATGGCGTATACTCAGGGCTTCAGCAAAATATCGTGGCTGCCAATTCTTCGCCAGATAACATGAACATCGCCCTCATGCGGTGACGAGCCAAAGATGAAGGTCGCCCGTCCGTCTGGCGCCCAGGTCATCTCATAGATACCCTCATATCCCTCAACGCCCTTCACACGCAAGCCCTTGCGGAAGCCCTGACCAGATTTAAGGTCATAGACCATCTTTTTCACTGTCTTGATGAAGCGATCTTGTTCAACAATGGATAACCGCTCCCAATCGTGCTTGAATGACTCATCCCTATCATACGTTGGCATCGTCCTCAGCCTCAGCCTCTTCCTCCAGGCGGCGAAGACGCTCTTCACTCACACCCAGTTCATGGAAAAACTCCTCAAAAGTCTGATAGCGCGGGTCAGTATAGGGGTTGCGCTCCACGCCTTGCAATATTGGCTCGTGCTGTTCGGCCCATGATTCAAGGAATGCCTCTAGCGTTTTCCCCTGCTTGCTTGCAAGCGCCTGAAGCGTTTCATAAGCCCGATCCGAGATCGTCAACGTATGAGACATCCAGCTATCCTCTCTTTCTGCCTCTGACATCGGTATCCACTTTCCACCTCATGATAGCACAGCGTCGAAACACCACGTCTCACGCTTACTCAGGGCGTTGAAAAAGCCCCTTAATTGTGAGGGGAATCCCATAACATCACTTACAGGCGCCTCGCGCAGCGACTAACTTGAACCCTTCAATACGGGGGTTGTATGGTATACTAAAGTCATGAACAAACCACAGTTAAAAGACCTAGAGGTCTTGATAGGCAACTGGAATTGGGCGATGTCCAACGCCTGGTTTCTGGACAGCCTGGAGACCAAAGTCGTCGGCACAGCCAGTTTTGAATGGATTGACCATGCCTTTGTCCTTTGGCGCGACAAGCTCGGTACCAGTGACGTGCCGGAAGCGGTCAACGTGATCGGCTATAGCAGCCCGACGGAGCGGTTCGAAGTGTTTTATTACGACAACCGAGGTGTATCGAGAATTTTCGACATGAGCTTTGATGGCAAGCACTGGAGCATGTTGAGACAGGATCCGGATTTCTACCAGCGGTTTACCGCACAGATTAACGGCGACACCATTGCTGCGGTCGCGGAAGCTTCTGAGGACCAGGGGAAAACGTGGCGGAAAGACTTTGATATAATGTACACAAAAGACCAGTGAAAGAATAGCTACTAGGGGGAGTTACAACACTGCTGTCACCAGCCGCCATGTAGATCACCACTTGCTGTGAAACTCTCGAATGACATCCTCCGGTGAGAGATTCAGATATATCTCCGTTGGAGTCCTAAATGTCCCTCAAGAAGCGGTGGGACTCGTGCAGAAAGTGGAATAACCCTTCGTTTGGATAATTTCCCATTTCTCTGGCAATGGATTGGCTCTCACCAGGATTACGACAAATTAGTTTAGGCCAGGCCCCACAATGACTACGTATCGCTTTTCCAACACTTTAGGCTACACGCAGCCACAGCTTGCGGAGATGTTCAACGCCAGCTTCAGCGGCTACTATTTTCCGATGGCGCTGACCGCCGAGATGAGCGCCGGTTTCGCGCGCGTCTATCAGATTGACGCGAACTGCTCCGTCGTCATGCACGATGAGCAAGGCGCGTTTGTCGGCATGGCGCGCATGGGCGTTCGCGGCGCGCGCGGCTGGTGTGGTGGCTTTGGCATCACGCCGGAGTTTCGCGGTACGGGAGCCAGCAGGCTGCTCGCCGCGCAGATGATACAGGTAGCGCGCGAGAGCGGCCTGACCACGCTGCAACTGGAAGTGCTGACGCAGAACATCAAAGCGATCAAGCTGTACGAGCGCGCCGGTTTTGTCGCTGCGCGGCGGCTGATCGGGATTGAGGTAGACACCGCTGCCTTGCCGGATGCCTTCCCATCGCTTCAGGTGAAGGCTGTTGCGCCCGCTACCCTTTTTCCAGGGCTATACGAAGGCTATCAGCCGGACTGGGAGCGCGAACTTCCCAGCCTCATGACCATGCGCGCCGAAGCTGTCGCTGCTGCGGGCGCGGATGGGCAGCTTAACGGCCTGATCTTCAGGCCCGGCGGCAGGGGAGCCAACAACGAGAAGATACAGATTCAGGCGGCCATCCTCCAGAGCGACCTGACGAACGCCGACCTTGCCGCGCTCCTGCGGGCCGCTGCGGGCGATGCCGCCGGGATTCAGGTCTACAACGAACCGGAGGACAGCCCATTTCTGGCGCGCTGCCGCGATCTCGGCTTCACCGAGTTCTTCAGCCAGCACGAAATGTTTCTGACCCTGTAAATTAAATAGCTCTTTGCACCCGACCGCGTATGAACGCGCCCCTGAACCCAGTTGGCTCCTTGCCAGCAAAGACCCTGGATACTATAATGAGAGGCAAAAAGATGCTTGATTTGTGAAAATCGTTGAATTGATTTTTGAGCCTGATCGTGAAGAACATATCGCCCGCCATCATGTCAGTATTGAAGAGGTGAACCAAATCGTTTTCGGGAACCCTTTCATACGTAAGGCAAGAGAAGGGCGCTATCTCATCATTGGACAAACCGAGGCAGGTAGATATGTAGCTGTGTTTGTCGCTCCAAGAGGCCGAGACATCTACGCTCTCGTTACCGCGCGAGAAGCAGACGACGCAGAACGGCGAGCCTATCAGCAACACAGAAGGCGCTAAGCACTGATGGCAGAAAAAAAACAACCAGAGCAAAAAGAAGAGCCGGGAAAAAGCCACATACCAACATTCAATACTATTGAGGAAGAAGCAGCGTTCTGGGATACACATTCCATTGAGGAGTTTGCTGACGAGCTTGAGTTGGTTACAGATGTGAAATTCGTAAAAGCTCGTCAGAAAAAATCGCTCACGGTGCGGCTTGAGGAGAATTCTTTTGAGGCGCTCAGCAGCGAGGCCAGAGAGCGCGGCATTGGCCCATCAACACTAGCCCGCATAGTCCTGCTTGAGCATCTACAAAATCGGGAGCAGAAAAAGCGCGCAAGCGGATAAAACGGATCACCTGCACAGCCCTACCGCCGCCCCACCAGCGACACCCAATCGCCATCGCGCACCTGCTCGATCTGAGTCAGGCCAGCGGCGCGCAGCGCGTCTTCAGCCAGGGGCAAACGCTCGTCAATGATGCCGCTGGCAATGAGCAAGCCGCCAGGGGCCAGCGCCCCCACCAGCGCGGGAGCCAGATCGGCAATCACGCGAGCAATGATATTGGCGATCACCAGATCATAGCGTCCGCCCGACGCCTCCTCGATGGAGCCGAGTTTGACGGTGACGCGCTCTCCCAAACCGTTTGCGCGCGCGTTGGCCTGCGCGGATTCGACGGCCACACTGCTCACATCCAGCGCCAGCACGCTGGCCGCGCCAAGTTTCGCCGTCGCCAGCGCCAGAATCCCCGAACCCGTCCCCACATCCAGCGCGCGCATACCCGGCTGCACACGCTGCTCCAGCAGTTCCAGGCACATGCGTGTTGTGGGGTGCAGCCCCGTGCCAAAGGCCATACCGGGGTCCAATTCCACCACTATTTCGCCTGGTCTGGGCGTATAGTCGCGCCAGGACGGTTTGATCACAACGCGCCTTCCCAGGCGCAGGACATGGTAATACGCTTTCCAGGCGTTGGCCCAGTCCTCCTCAGCCACCAGGCGCGCCGTGAGTTCGCCCACAAAGTCTGGCCCAATCTGCCCCAGATGCCACAACCCCTGCTCAATCTGCTGGCGCTTCTCTTCCTCAGAGCCATCCACCGGCAGATAGGCGCGCGCCAGCGCCGCACCATCGGGCAGGATACGATACTCCTGCCCATCATCCAGCAAGGCAATGGGTTCTTCGATAGCAACGCCGCCGGGCGCGTAGCGGCTGAGCAGCTCGCTGATCGCCTCGACGGCTTCACGGTGCGCAGAGACCGTCAATTCCAGCCAACGCATAGATTTCCTGTGCGAGCGGTTTTAGCCGCCTGCCCTCGGAGCCGGGCAGGCAGGCAAGAGCCGCGCCACTATCTCCAACAATTCACTCTGGCGAAATGGCTTCGTCAGATACTCGTCGCAGCCCGCCGCCAGAGCCGATTCTTTATCCTCACTCATGGCATAGCCGGTGACGGCAACAATCGGAAGCTCTTTGTAGCCAGCCTTCTCTCGAATCATCTGGGCGGCTTGATAGCCGTCCAGCACCGGCATCGAAAGATCGGTCAGCACCAGATGCACCTGCACGCCGCGATCCAAAAGCTCCAGCGCCTCTTGCCCATTCATTGCAGACACAACCCCATAGCCCCCCATACGCAGCAGATTCTCCATCAAAATACGATTGTTCCAATCATTTTCAATGACCAAAATAGTGCGCTCTGTCGGTTGGAGGAAGTGCTGAGCCATCGTGAGCAGCCCCTTTTTACTGGCGATTCGCATCCAACGCTCCTTGCTATGCGCAGCGCCTGCGCCGCGTTGACATCATATCATAGCGTCTATCTCGCGTGTTATTCTCTTGCTCCCTTTCCTCAGCTACGGTATACTGAAACAGCCTTTTTCTCCTATGCTTGAGGCAGTTCCTGACCGGCCAAATAGTACCAGGGCTGTCGCAAACGTTCTTAGAGCGCCTCACACAACCTCCGCACGAGCAGGGATGGGGTTGTAGCGCCGTCCTTCCAGGCGGCAGGGGTGGGGCCAACCGTCGGTTGTGTGAGGCATTCTTAAGTATTACTGAAGAGTGAGCATCATGAATATGGATTACTGCCTGGTATCTATCGAAGGAGCGGCCAATGAGCGCGAGTGAGTTCACCCACCTGCATGTTCATAGTGAATACTCGTTGCTGGATGGTTTGTCGCGCATTACCGATCTGGTGTTTCAGGCCAAAAGCTATGGGATGAAAAGCCTTGCCATCACCGATCACGGCGCGATGTATGGTGTCATTGACTTCTATAAAGCCTGCAAAGACGCCGGGGTCAATCCGATCATCGGCGTGGAAAGCTATCTCACCCCCAACGCCATTGAAGACCACAGCGGCAAATACGATTACTATCATCTGCTGCTGCTGGCTCAGAACGAGGTCGGCTATCGCAACCTGCTGCGGCTGACGACGCTGGCTCATACCAAAGGGTATCACCTGCGCCCGCGCATTGATAAAAAGACCCTGGCCGCGCACGCCGAAGGGCTGATCGCCACCAGTACCTGTATCTCCGGCGAAATCCCCTCGCTGCTGCTCAAAGGCGACATCAACGGCGCGCGCCAGGTCATCAACTGGTATCGTGACGTGTTTGGCCCTGACCGCTTCTTTCTGGAAGTTCAAGATCACCTGGCCCCAGAATCGGAGGTGGTGCGCGTCAACCAGATGCTCTACGACCTGCATAAAGAGACGGGCCTGCCGCTGGTTGCCACCAACGACCTGCACTACGTTCGCGCCGAAGACGCGCAGACGCAGGATATTCTGCTCTGCGTGCAGACAGGCAAAGGCATTGACGACCCCAAACGCATGAAGTTCGACAGCCAGCACTACTACCTGAAGACCGCCGACGAGATGGCCGCGCTCTTTGGCGACGTACCCGACGCGCTCAAAAACACCATGCGCATCGCAGAAATGTGCCATATTGACCTGACGTTCGGGCAGGCGCTGCTCCCCGATTTCCCCATTCCGGCTGGCTACCGCGACGCGGATGCGTACCTTTATGATCTCTGCGTCAAAGGCGTCGAGGAGCGTTACGACAAGATGACCGACGAGATCAAGGACCGGCTGAATTACGAGTTCACGATTATCAGCCAGAAAGGCTTTGTTGCTTACTTCCTGATCGTCTGGGACTTCTATAACGAGGCGCGCAAGCGCGGCATCCGCTGCTCGGCGCGCGGTTCGGCGGCGGGCAGCCTGATCGGCTACGTGCTGGGCATCACCAACGTAGACCCGCTTCAGTATCGCTTGCTGTTTGAGCGATTCCTGAACCCGGAACGCAAGAGCATGCCCGACATTGACACCGACTTCCCCGATGACCGGCGTGAGGAAATGGTGATCTACGTCGCTGAAAAATACGGCTGGGACAAAGTGGCGCAGATCGTGACCTTCAACACGATGGCCGCCAAAGCAGCGGTGCGCGACGTTGGGCGCGTCCTGAGCCTCCAGAGCGAGGCCGACACCATCGCCCGGCTCATCCCCACCGGCCCCAAGGTCACGCTGCGCGGCTCCCTGGAGACGATCAAAGACCTCCAGCAGCGTTACGAGAACAGCGAAACGACCAAAACCATTCTGGACAAGGCGCTGGCGCTGGAGGGGACCATTCGCAGCGTTGGCATCCACGCGGCGGGCGTCGTCATCTCGCGCGAGCCGCTGATGGATTCAGTGCCGCTCCAACTGCGCGACGCCAAAGACCCCAAAAGCTGGCTGGTCAGCCAGTACGAGCAAGCCTATCTGGAAGAGTTGGGGCTGCTCAAGTTTGACTTCCTGGGCCTTTCCAACCTGACCATCTTGCAGAACAGCGTCAAGTTCATCAAAGAAGTACATGGCGTTGACCTGGACCTGGACCACATCCCAACCGATGACGCCAAAGCCTACGAACTGCTCAGCAGCGGCGAAACAACGGGCATCTTCCAGCTTGAGTCGGGGGCCATGCGCCAGCACATCAAAGAACTGAAACCCACCAGCATTGAAGACCTGACCGCTATGGTTGCGCTCTATCGCCCCGGCCCGATGGACAGCATCCCGACCTTTATTAAAGCCAAGCATGGGGAAATCCAGATCAAGTATCTGCATCCCGATCTGGAGCCGTTTCTGAAAGAGTCCTATGGCGTCCTGGTCTATCAAGATCAGGTGTTGTATATCGCTGTCGAACTGGCGGGCTTCACCTGGGGCGAAGTAGACGCTTTTCGCAAGGCGATGGGCAAGAAGATTCCCGAAGAGTTGATCAAATACCGCAGCAAGTTTATCCAGGGCTGCGTCAAGCATGGCATCAATGAGAAGATCGCCGACGAGATTTTTACGCTGATCGAGCCGTTTGGCGGCTACGGCTTCAACAAGGCGCACGCCTGTTCATATGCCTGGGTAGCCTACATCACCGCTTATCTCAAGGCCAACTATACGCCGGAGTTTATGGCCGCCACCCTCACCACCGAGGCCAGCGACGCCAAAAAGGTGATGGCCGCCGTCGCTGAATGCCGCCGCATGGGCGTAGAAGTGCTGGCCCCGCATATCAACAAGAGCGACATCGGCTTCACCGTCGAAGAGGGCAAGGTGCGCTTTGGTCTGCTGGCGATCAAAAATGTTGGCTCGCGGCCCATCGAAGAGATACTGGCGGCGCGAAAGACCGACGGCCCCTTTGTCTCGCTGGCCGACCTCTGCGCCCGCGTGGACAGCCGCGCCGTCACGCGCAGCGCCCTGGAATGCCTGATCAAAGTCGGCGCGCTGGATGAGCTTGGGCCGCGCCATCAACTGCTGGAGTCGCTGGACCACGCCATCAGCATCGGGCAGCAGCACCGCAAGATGCAGGAGATCGGCCAGGACAGCCTTTTTGGCGCGATAGATGGGCATGATCCCGTCAAGGACTTCAAGCTGCGCGACGCCCCACAGATTCCGCGCCAGACCTGGCTGGCCTGGGAGAAAGAACTGCTGAGCATCTATCTTTCCGCGCATCCCCTGGCGCGGGTCGCTGAGGCGCTGGAAAAACGGGGCGCGGTTCCCACCGCCAGGTTGAACGAAGAGTGGGCGGGCCAGAAGATCACCATTGGCGGGCGCATCATCGAGGCGCGGCGCATCACCACCAAGAAGGGCGACACGATGGCGGCGGCCATCGTCGAAGACCTGCACGGCCAGGTGGAAGTGACCATCTTTCCGCGCACCTACGAGCAGACCGCCAATCTCTGGCAGGATGATAACATCTTGCTCATCACCGGCAAAGTAGAGATGCGCGACGATCAGCCCAAGATCATCGCCGATGGCGCGGAACGCTTCGAGGTCTCGGATGAGGAGATGAGCCGCCCGAAATATCTCCTGCGCATCACCGTCACGCGCACCGGCAACGATCTGGTTGACAAGATCAAGGTGCAGGACGCCTATCGCCATATCCAGCGTCACTCCGGCGGCGACCAGTACGAACTGCTGGTGCGCAACGGCTTCTGGCAGGCGCGGCTCGCGCCAGACGATAATCATGTGGGCTACTGCGCCGAACTGCATCAGGCGCTGGAGGAGGCGCTGGGGCCGGGGTCTGTGCAGGTTTCGGTATTCACCGAAAAAGAACCGGCGCTGGCTGGCGCGCGCGAAACCAACGGGAGCGAGATGACGGGGCGCCAGCAGCGGCCCGGCGCCGAAGGCGCAGCCGAATATCAGTGAAAAGAGGGTATGTATGGCGAACATCAAACAACTGGCGTATCTCTTGCTCTCAATCATTTTCATTCTGGGGGGCTATCGGGCGTATTCCCAGCCAGGCAACCGCGTCAAGCAGGTGGCCGATCTTGGCATTCCAGAGCCAGAACTGGCCGTGAAAATCAACGGCGTGTCCATGATGGCGGGCGGCGCTATGCTCGGCCTGGGGATTCTGCCCAGGATGGCCGCAGCGGGCCTCTTCCTCGCCTTGATTCCAACGACCATCGCGGGCCACGCCTTCTGGAAAGAAGAGACCGAAGCCGGGCGCAAGGCGCAGCAAATCCAGTTTGCCAAAAACCTTGGCCTGCTGGGCGGCCTGCTGCTGACGCTGGCTGGCCGCAAAGCAAAGAGGTAGCTGACCAGCGAGCAATTTCAGCAGCGGCTGCGCTCCAAACAGATCACGCAGAAGTGGCCGCGCGTTCAGGGTATTGATGGTTAGGATAGAGCGCCTTGCCCCGATATACTAACCATCAATAACCCGAATGGCGGTTAGCATATCTGGACAACGTTGTCTGGACATGCTAACTGTCAATAACATGAATGATGGTTAGAACATCCAGACAAGGTACCCGAAGGAACATCATCTCTATGCCCGACATAAGCAATAGCGAGGCGATTCGCTCCTGGGCAACCTACGACCAGGCAGAGACGTTTGGCGAGGAGGGCGATTTCGCTCGCCAGCATCTCTTGAATCCGGTGATCTTTGCGCTCCTGGGAGATGTCACGGACAAGCGCATACTGGATGCTGGCTGCGGCCAGGGCTATCTCTGTCGGCTGCTCGCGCAAAAAGGGGCTAGTGTGACCGGCATCGAGCCAGCCGAGGGCTTGTATCGCTACGCGCTTCAGCGTGAGGAAGCCGAGCGACGGGGCGTTACCTACGTTCAGGCCGATCTCTCCACCTGCACCGACCTGGAAAACTCCTTTGATGTGGTCATTGCGAATATGGTCTTGATGGACATTGCTGACTACAAAGCGGCTATACGAAACTGCATCCATGCCCTCAAGGGAGGGGGAGATTTCATCTTCTCCCTGCTTCATCCCTGCTTCGAGGAGCCAGGGGCCGAATGGCTGCGTAAGGGCTATGTCGAAGTGCGCGAGTATCTGCACGAGTACGTGAGGCCACAGACCTTCGGCTACCTCTTTCATCGCCCACTGAGCAGCTATATCAATCTGGTGATTCAAGAGGGCTGCGTGCTCCGCCAGATGGTGGAACCGCAGCTTAGCCAGGAATTAGCGCAGCAGATCGGCAACGAAAGAGATGTCTCTGTACCTAGCTTCATCGTGATCCACGCGACACGCCAGTCATACTAGTGATTTTTGGAGGCAAGCGATCAATGGCAGAATGGGTGAACCTGTTGGAACTTGAGACACTGGCACAGCAGCGCATGCCAGGTATGGTTTACGATTACTACGCGGGCGGGGCCGAGGACGAAGTAACCCTGCGCGAAAACCGCGCCGTGTTCGAGCGCATTGCCCTGCGCCCGCGCATGCTGGTGGATGTCAGCGCCATAGATACCAGCACAACGGTGCTGGGCCAGCGGGTAGCCGCGCCCATCCTGGTTGCGCCGACAGCGATGCACCGCTTGGGCCATCCCGAAGGGGAGCTTGCCACGGTGCGCGGCGCGGGCGCGGCAGAAACGCTTATGGCCGTCAGTACGCTCGCCACAACCACGCTGGAAGACGTGGCCGCCGCCGCCAGCGGCCCGCTCTGGTTCCAGCTTTATGTCAACAAGGACCGCGAGATCACGCGCGCCCTGGTGCAGCGCGCTAAAGCCGCTGGCTACCAGGCGCTCTGCCTGACGGTAGACGCGCCGCATTCTGGCCGACGCGAACGCGATGTGCGCAACCACTTTGCGCTGCCGCCAGAGGTCCAGCTTGCCAACTTTTCCGGCCCGGAGATGTCTATGATGCCCCGGCAGGACAGCGGCTCCGCGCTGCCTACCTACGTTGCCAGGATGATGGACCTCACCCTCGCCTGGAAGGATGTCGCCTGGTTCCGGTCCATCGCAGAGATGCCCATTCTCGTCAAGGGCATTCTCACCGCCGAGGATGCGCGGCTGGCGGTGGAATATGGCGCGGATGGCATCGTCGTTTCCAACCACGGCGGGCGTCAGCTTGATACCGCCATCGCAGCCATTCGGGCGCTGCCGGAAGTGGTTGAAGCGGCAGATGGGCGCGCCGAAGTCTATCTGGATGGCGGTGTGCGCCGGGGGACCGATGTGCTGAAAGCCCTGGCATTGGGCGCGCGAGCCGTCTTGATTGGCCGCCCCATCCTCTGGGGTCTGGCCCTCGATGGAGCCGATGGGGTGCAGCGCGTGCTTGAGATGCTGCGCCATGAACTGGAAGAGGTGATGCTGCTGGCGGGCCGCCCCACCATTGCCAGCATTGATAACAGTCTGCTCTCCCTCAACCCCTGAAGCAGCGCGTTCCCTGTGACCGGCCACGCGCCAGTCTCGTTTTTAGCAAGGGGAAGTTGAGAGAAGGATTATTGGCCGGCTGCATGGAACACCTGACCACCGTTTCTGAAGATCGAACAACGACTGCGCCTGCTGTCCTGCATGAGCAGGGCGGCGGCCTCGTTTCTCCTACCTGGCTCCAACGCCTGCGGCAATCGCGCGCAGGCGTCTTGCTGAGCAGTTTTCCCTCCCTGGTCTTTCTACTGGCGTTGGCCTTCTATCTGGCGCTCACCACGCTGCATCTCTGGCTGGCTGGCATTCCTGGCAGCCAGCCAACGCCATCTGACGCGCCGCCGCTGGCCGACTGGAGCAGCGGCTTCGCCGCCTCCTGGGCGCGGTTCGACAGCGCCTTCTTCCTGCACATCGCTCAGCAGGGCTACACCGATCAAGGACTGGGCGCTTTCTTCCCCCTCTACCCCCTGCTCATCCGGCTCCTCGCCTGGCCGCTCGGCGGGCACTTCACGCTGGCCGCGCTGCTCGTCTCCTGGCTGGGCGCCTGGGGCAGCTATCTCTGGTTCTTCCGTCTGGCCCAACGCGAGTATGGCGAACCTGTCGCCCGCTTTGCCCTGCTCTGCCTGGTCTGCTCCCCTGTTAGCTTCTTCAGTTTCGCGCCCTACAGTGAGTCACTCTTCCTGCTGCTGAGCCTGGGGGCTATCGAGCGCGCCCGCGCGGGCCGACTCTGGCAGGCAAGCGGATTGGCGGCGTTGGGCATGCTGACCCGCCCCACCGGCATCCTGCTGCTCCTTCCCCTCGCCTGGGAG
>DATBHW010000081.1 GCA_036557285.1 Ktedonobacterales bacterium | reverse complement strand
ATTCTCCAAGGCTAACTGCCCGCAGAACCGTTCCAACTCGGCGATGCGGGCTTCCAGCGCGCTGGGCTGCCCACCTTCTTTGGGCGTAAAAGCCGCTTCGCCACGCTCCTCGTACTCTTTGCGCCAGCGCGACAACACACTCTCGGCCAACTGATATTCCCGGCAGGCTTGTGCTGGGCGCTTGCGTCCCTCTGCGACTTGGCGGACCACTTCCAGTTTGAAGTCCCGGCTAAAGGTTCGTCCTGGCATAACTCGTCACCTGACCTTTCCGCTGTGGTCAGTCTACCACAGGGTTACGGCTCAGTTGACTTGCCTGGGTGGTCCGGTCAGAGGGGTTCACTCCACTCCAGGCTGCGACTGGTACCCCCCGGAATGGGAAGGAGGAGGTGGCGGAGCCTGGCCAGGTGAAAATTTACCTCCAGGCGGGAAACGGCAGCCCCCGGGCCAAGCCGGCCCAGGCGCCAGACTACTGGATCTGGACCGGACCGGACCCTTGACCGATGACCAGTTACGGATGCTGAAGTGGTATCATCCGCTGGACCAGTATGGACCCCTGACCGATGACCAGTTGCGGTCGATGAAGGGGCATAAATCGCCCAATTCTCCACCTTGTACGAGTGATTGTGGCGATGATGGCGGCGATGGGACAGATGATGGGTCGAGCACGACAACAGAGCCGGTAACTGCCCCCGGTGGGGCGCTGGAGGGGGCATTAGGCCGCCGCCTGTGGCCGCGTCGGCCTCGCCAGACCCGTGCGATGATGGATCAAGTGGGGCTGGTGGGTATGGGGAAGCCCATAACGCGGCTAATGCTGCGCGACTCAACCAATACTACACATACTGTCAAAGGTACGGTGAGCCAGAGGTGATGTCAAACGGGGAGATGCGCTTCTCTGGGAAGTCTACCCCATCCGATAGACCTGGTCGAGTTGCTGGGTATCAGTTTGTAAGGTCTTGGGATCCTGAGTCTTTCAATAAGTGGGGGTGGATGCGAGGCTTTGAGGCAAATGGAAGTACACGCGTTATTAGCCCGAAGGATTACAACAACTATATATTCAACAATGAATTAGCGCACTTCCTCATGGATAATGGTATTATTGAAAAGTATTACTGGCCAGGGCCAGAAGGATCTGATGTTTTCCCATGATGCTGATGGCGCTGGCCTCTCAGAGATAGAAAGAGGATGCTCCATTCGCCCAGAAATGGCCGCGCAAGCGAGAGGCACAGCATGGTAAGTCCACTCCTTCTTAAGAACCATAAGCCTTTTTTTTGTTCTAGAGCGGCAATAGTAGCCAGCCGAAATGACCAAAGGTTGGAAGACTTGCTGTTTTTGACAATGGGAGCAGGCTATGGAGCGCATCTTACGAACCAGTGATGTTGTCCGTGCCATTCAAGAGACGCTAGCTGGGAAACGCACCAAAGAAGAGCTTGGTCGTTGGGCGCTAGAAATGAACGCCAAACATGATAGTCGGTGGGTGCGTTTCGAGCATCGCGACCTCCCCGAGATTAGTGATGCTATACTAAAACTGATCTTTCTGACAGAAGGGCCAGAGTGGGAGCTGGAAGATAGCGAACTGCAAGCGATGATGGAAAAGCTGGAGAAGCTAACCTGACTCTCAGAGATCCCCTTGGGATCTCCCGGGAAGGTCGCTGAAGCTGTGTCCTAGAAGAGCGGATACACTGAAGGTGGGCAACATGTCTTGCCCGCTCTGTCCTCTGAAAGAAGCGAGGGGTCGAAAGCTGGTCCTGGAATAACAGTGAAGAGCAACAGGAAATGAAAGATGCTCAATTGAAGGAACTGCTCATGCTCCGTCGCTGGGATCAGCTCACATCTGCTGAACAAGAGGAAGCGGCTCTAGCTGGTGCATCTCGATTGCCAGAACCATTTCGCTTCGATGGCCTGGAAACACACGAACTGGGCTAGCAGCGCCATCGTGTGGCCTTCTTCAGGTGGCAGGTGGCGCGTTTTGCTCTGATTCCTGGCGGTCATGCCACCTTAGGCTATGCCCCGGGCAGCTTTCATCCCACAGCAGCACAACAACAAAGCTGGGAGGAGACCTGCCGCGAGTACCCGGAGATGCTCCTCCAGAGTCCAACGCTTGAGAAGTATCTGGAGAACCGCCTCACCCCGCCGCGCCACGTAACATTTCAGCCGTTCCTGCTGGAGACGGTAGCGACGGACTTAGCCTCGCTCACCAGCGAGAACGGGCAGCGGGTCTATCGCTTTCCTGGCCGTCGTATTTCTTACCCGCAGACGCAGGAACACCTTGCTCAGGAAGGTTTTCGGTTTCCGACCTCGGATGAATGGGAATATGCCTGTGCCGCGGGCGCGCGCACGCTCTGGCGGTGGGGGGATAGTTGCCCTCTGATTGATATGCCCCTGCGCAAAAACCCAGCAGCGTGGGATTTCCATCTGCGTCCAAACGCCTTTGGGTTGCTGATTGGGAATAATCCCTTCAATCTGGAATTCACTGCCGAGATGGGCGTCTTTCGCGGAGGCGATGGGGGAACCGCTCTGCATGTGACACCGGGGCGACTGGTCGAGTGGCTGACCCTGGCCTCAGCCTACTGGTATCCGTTCCCTGTTCCCAAACCAGAGGTGTCTACTGCCTTCCTCAGACGCGCTTACTCACTGTTTGGGTAAAAGGGAGAAAGAAGGCTGTGGCTGCTCCATAGCCCTGTTTTGCAGACATGTTCATTGCCCGAGGAAGCTGAAAAGGAAGCACTGATGGAACTCGATTGGTCGGAGCAATCTCCCCACATTCGCTCGCTCTATCGTCCCTGGCAGCCTGGCGATGAGTATGGTGAGGCAATCCTCCAGGCGGCCAGGCGACACGTACTAGGAAGGGGCCTTCAGGGAAGATATACGCGCATGTGCGCGGCCCCGAATCTGATGCTAAACATGGCTGCCATGTGAACGTTCAAGTCAGTGGGGGTGGGGGTGGTCTGGATGTGGACATACATATCACCTATCGTAATGGGTTATTTTATCAGAACCTTATTCCAACAGAAGGCATCGTAGATGCCGACAACATGGCATTGTCGGTTGCTTCTGACGCAATGAAGGCCTTTCTGAACGCGACACGTGGCGCGAATGGTGATACCATCTATACGTGGTTCTATGACAACGTGCTGCCGCGCCTGCAAGCGTTGATGGATTTGCCTTGAGCGTCTTCGCGCTGATGGCCGCTCGCTGTTGGCTATCCCTGGAGGGAGGATCAGGATGAGACGTGTCAGTAAGCGGTGGATGCTAGAAAGTCGGGTCGTGCGCCCGGCCTTTCCGCCTCCCGCTGGGCGAGCCTACTATCTGCCGGAGGGCTACTACTTCGGCCTGGAGGCAGACTTCACCCCAGAGCGCTTGCAGGAGGCCACGACGCTGCTCAAGCAGGCGGCATTCGTGACGGTGCGGTGTGTGGCGCAGTGGGCAGACCGCTATGTCGCCTATCCCTTCCTTCACGAAGGCATCCCTCCCGAGGAGTGGCAGCGAGCAGGGGCGCTTCCAACTGATGAGCAGGCACGCGCAGCCCTGATCGCGGACCTCTTTGCCTGGTTTGAGCGATTGGATGTTTGGCTTAATATCGCGGAGGTGGACCTCTACCAGGGAGAGGAGGCCATCTTCTATCAGCATAATGGCATGCCGGGCCTGCTGATACTGACCGCTGAGCAGTTTGCAGAGGTGCAGGCCGCCTGGGAGCGGGAAGGCTTGCCACGCGACCTCTACTACCCCTTGAGTGAGGAACGCGTCGTCGTGGAGCCGACGGAGCAGGATGAGGGGAGGGTCATCCTGGCCTATCGGCGCTACAGCCCCCTGTGCTGGGCGCTGCGAGATGAGGCCGTGATTGCGGCGCTGCGCGTGCCCAGCGAGGAGGAGCGAAAGCAGGCGTTCACTGAAGCCTGGATGCAGTTTATGGGGACCATCAACTGCCGCCTGGCCGAACTGCGCGAGCCAGAACGTCCGCAGCCCAAAGAGTCTCAGCGCGTGGTGGGAGTGCTCAGAGATGTGGGGCATGCGCTGCTCCGCTACAGCAAACCGGAAGCCTACCCCGAGGAGGAGCAGCACGAGCTAGCCCTCACCGCAGCGTATACGCAGTTTATGACCGCCCTGGCTCGTCGATTGGCTGAGGTGGAGCGATCAAAGCGCCCAGACGACCAAGCGCAGCAGCAACGCCTTCACCATCTTTTACAGGAGGTGACGCAGGCGTGGCTCCACGCGCAGAGATGGGAAAGGTCCCAGGCGGATAAGGCGAGCGAGTAAAGAGAACCCTCCCTCAGCAGGGCAGGAAACGCGCCTTGGGATTTGCCTGCCACTCACGCTGCGGAACTTCTACCTCGCCTGGGGCCGACGCCGAGATATGACGCAGATGTATCATCACCACGGGTCTGATTAGACAGGGGCGTTCGCTCGCTGGTATGCTGGTTGTGAGCGGATTGTACCCCGGCTCACAGTTTCGGCTAGTGGGCAAGTGGCCCGTGCCGACTCCCATGTGCTGCGCTCTCCCCACACCTCCCAGGCGGCTCTGGGATTCACAGTGCGCTCGTTTCGTGAATGGCGCCGTCGTCCCGTTTCATCCCTTGCGCGGCCTTCAGGTCTGCTCGGAAACGGGTTGCTTCCCGAAGACGCGCTGATAGAACGTCGAACGTGAAACCCCCAGCAGCTCACAGAGGGCGCTAACTGGGGTACGCTGTTCCAGGTACTGCTGTCGCACCACCTCGACGAGCTTGGGGTCTTTCCCGCGCAGCGCCCGGGCCGCCCCCTGTTCCGTCCACGAGCGCGTGCCGCGACCAGGCCCGCCTGGGTACGCTCCCGAATGAGCGCCCGCTTAAACTCGACCAGCGAGCCGAAGAGGTGAAAGATCAGCGTGCCCGTCGGCGGCGTCGTATCAAGCTGCTCCGTCAGGCTCTTGAAGGCGATCCCCTCGCGCTCCAGCCGGGCGACCAGATCGATCAAATCTTTCAGCGTGCGCCCCAGCCGGTCCAAGCGCCAGACGACCAACGTATCGCCCGCACGGAGATGATCGAACGCCTCCGCCAGTCCAGTCCGCTCCGCCTTGGCCCCGCTCATGGTATCGGTGAAGATGCGGGTGCAGCCAGCAACTGTGAGCGCATCCTGCTGCAAATCCAGCGTCTGGTCCTGGGTCGAGACTCGTGCGTAGCCAGGGGTTATGCCTGATGAGCTTCAGGCGCACTCCTCTGCAAATGCTCGACGGCAAGACGTATGGCTCTAACACTGCAATAGTATCATCATTGTAGCAACTAGGCAGCGCGAACCTTATTAACCCATTTCGCCGCTGTTGTGGCGCTCATCCCTAATGCGCGGCCAACCTCACGGGCTGACGCTTTGGGATGGTCGGCCAAATACTCCTTGACACGGTTGAAGTTATGATGGATGGGTGTTGGTTCTTTGGGTATTCGCTGTGCAGGTTTCGTCGGTACAGCCTGTGCGATGGTTAGTGTAGACTGTAAGTGCTTTGGGTTGACAATTTTAATCTGCTGTACGCTCTCCTGTCCAACATGGCGCAGCGCGTGTGCGACAATAATCAGCACAATAGCAATGGAGCGTATCCAGATGAGCGCCTCCACTGACACGAACACATGCAGGTAGGCACTGTCCAGGGTGATGTTCAGTGTTTGCTGAACCGCTTCAATGTTTGACACAATGGCTGCCGTGAACAGTAAAAGAGCTGAAAGCAAGGTGTACAACGTTGCCTTCGCCCATTCGTGTTGACACCAGTAATGAAAACTGCGCATAATTGTGCCTGGCACACTGGCATCAATGGCTGCACATTGACTCCAGGCCCAAATCTGGCGCATGATCTCGTTATCGGTGAGGACGCTACCTTTGGTCAGCACATTTGCCATTGATGCAATCAGCCCAAAGGCAAGAAGAATCACGGAAAGACTTGATGCGAGTTCAAGGGTGTAGAGAATGAAGGCATCAAGCTTTGCAATACTTGAGAACTGGCGCATGGGTTGCTCCTTTTGTATTACTTGATGATCAAGCAATAAATCGGAGGAAGGAGAATTGCATCAATGCGCATCCAGGCAAATGACATTCACCTCGGTTATGATGAGTGGGGCGCGGGAAAACCACTGGTTCTTCTGCACGCCTTCCCCTGTAACCGTTCGATGTGGGCGCACCAGATCAACGCGCTGGTGCAGAACGGCAAGCGTCGTGTCATCACCCCCGATTTTCGCGGCTTTGGCGAATCCGACGTGCCGGAAGGCCCTTACCTGATGGAAACCCTGGCCGATGATATTGCCGCGCTGCTCGACGCGCTCCAGATAGAAGATTGCGTGCTGGGAGGGCTTTCAATGGGGGGCTACGTTGCCTTTGCCTTCTACCGCGCATATAGCTCGCGCGTGCGGGCGCTGATTCTGGCTGATACACGCCCCCAGGCTGATAGCCAGGACCGCAAAGCGGCCCGCGAGGAAATGGCCCAACTGGCCGAGCGCCAGGGGAGCGAGGCAATAGCCGAGCGCCAACTCCCCTTGATGCTCACCCCTGAAACCTTGCAAGAGCCAACTGGAATAACGGCCCGGCTGCGCGCTATGATGGAAGCCGCCACTCCCACCGGCATCGCGGAGACGCTGCGTGGCATGGCCCTTCGCCCAGATTCCACCGATCTGCTGCCCCAGATACACTGCCCCACGCTCGTTCTGGGAGGCGCAGAGGACACACTTACGCCGCCTGCCGATGCTCACTTCATGGCCGAGCGTATCCCCAATGCCCGCCTTGCCATCATTTCACACGCCGCGCACCTTGCCAACCTTGAGCAGCCTGAAGTCTTTAATCAGGCGCTCGACGCCTTTCTGGAGGAGCAGGCATAGGGGCAAAGGAGAGAGCACAGGGATAGCACAGGTCCACTTTAGCGTGGCAGACGCAGCCGATAGACTGGCTCATCTTCTAACGTCTCCCCGACAGGAAGAAATCCAGCTTGAGTATACAGGCGCTGGGCTGCCACATTCTCTGGATGGACCGTAAGCTGGATGACCTGACAGCCCGAATGCTGCTGTTCAACCTCTTGAAGCAGCAGTTCCAACGCCGCTTTGCCATATCCCTGGCCCTGATAGCGGGCGTCGATGAAGAAATGCAGCACCCAGTACAAACTGCTGTCCTCGGCCTGGCGTGCCAGCGCGGCAAACCCTATCATCTCCTCTGCCCGGTAGAAGACATGGGGCAGCCACTGCAACCCCATAGCGCCAACATAGGCTTTCGCCAGGACAAGAGCCGCAATGGGGGAATAATCCGCGACAAACCGCTGCTGCTCAGGAAGGACGCGCAGTTGCAAAGCGGCGCGCCAGTTCGCGCGGGTCACTGCCTGAATAGTCAATTGAGACACGAAAGACCGCCCTTTCGCTGCGCCCTCGCTCGCTTCAACGGCTGCCCGGCTAGAGCGTGGGCGGCAGGAAGAAGAGGCCGCGCGTCATGATTTCCCCGGTGAAGGCAAACGCCACCGCCAGATAGAGCATGCCCGTTGCCGACTGGAAGGACCGCCCTCTCGTCAGGCGAAAGGCCAGTATACCCAGGCCCAGCGTGAAGATAAAGCCAAAGATGAAGCGAATAACATCCAGCCCCCCCGCTGAGATCGGCGGCGTTCCCGTCTGCGGCAATCCGGCGGGAATGGTGCTGTGGATAAAAAAGCTGAAGATCAGTTCCAGCCCCAGCCCAACCAGCATTACCAGCGTGGCAAACTCCAACGGCTTGCCAGAGGCGGTAGGCGTGTTCAGATACCAGTGGCCCAGCAGCATCGCCGTCAGCACCCCGCCCAGCGCCAGCGCGCCCACAAAGATGCTCGCAATCGTCAGCGCGCCCCCCAGGCTCTCAGCCGCCAGCGGGCGATAAGCCATGCCAATCACCAGCAATTCCGCTATGCCGACCAGGCAAGCCAGCCCACCGATCACCCAGCGCGCCAGCCTGCGATTCAACCAGAGCAGCACATTATAGACCAGCAGCAGCCCCATAAAAATGAGCAGCGGCGTAAATTGATAGGCCAGCCAGGTCCGGTCAAGGGGGTATTGCTGATAAAAACCCTTCACCCCATCAAAGACCTCTGCCGTGGCAAAGACAGAGCCAAACCAGAAGGCGAGCAGCGCCAGCAGCAGATACAGGATGCCCTGAAAAACCAGAAAGCCTTTTGTGACCCCGCCGCGCTTTTCCGCCAGCGCGGCTGAGAGCGGCTTAGGGCTTTCCCTGGTCTCATCATCCGCCGATTCATCGGACTCTGCTTTGACGGCTTTGGCGTTCGTCGCCGCGACCAGGCGCGCGGTTCTCACTCCGCCGTAGACATCAAGCAGAAACAGCACAATAAACGAGCCAATCGCCGTTTCTAATATCACCAGAAAAAAGGAGAGTGGAAGCGCCAGTGCAAGCATGATTGATGAACCCTCAGCTATATCAAGAAGAGCCAGGAATAATCATTAGATCGATCGTTTCGATTTGACGCCCTCGCCGCCAGGAACAATATCCTCGGTATTGTTCACGCCCGCCAGCGTGGGCAGATAATCCGTCCTGGCGCTTACGATCAATTCATTATGTATCGCTTTGACGCCATGCGCCTCGGTTGCCACCTTCTCGGCAGCCTGCTTCGCCTCTTCCGTCGGCGTCAGACCTCGCAGATAGACCTCGCCCAGCGTTGGGTACACACCGATTGGCAGGCCCCGCGTCTCCTCGTGTTCCGCCAGCGCACCAGCGACAGCAACCGCCAGATCAGTATCCGCGATCAACTCATTATGCACGTCGCGCACTCCTGGCACAGCGCGAGTAAGGTCTTCCATCAGACGCCGATTGATGTCGCTGGAGACATGACCCAGCAGCCAGACTTCATTGCACTGGGCATGTGCCTTGACAGCCCCAAGATCAATGCGCAGGCGAGGATAATCCCAGAGAGCCTGGCGCACGTCCTCCTCCAGTTCCGGGTCCGGGCGATAACGCGGCAGCAGCGCGAAGTCTTTGGGAGAAACGTTCACTTCCAGGCGATCAGCTTGCAGGTCAGCGAGTTGATCGCCACTCAGTAAAACGTCCCCGCCCGCGATGGCGTGGCGATGAACGACCAGATAGGCCAGGCGGCGGGTTTCGGCATCAAAGAACAGTTCTGAAAGGTCGCCCAGTTTTTCCGAGTTGCTAACCACTGGTAGATCGTCTTGGAGGGCCAGCAGGGGTTCTTTGGGCGCCTGCGCCTTTTGCAGCAGATCATCTACCTTCAGCGAGAGGTACAGTCCATCGGCTCGCGCCTCTTTGATAAACTCCGCCGGAAGGGTGAGCAGCTTTTTCATGAACAGCCCACGCTGCACAACGATATGGCTGATCTGCCAGGTTTGCCGGTGCGCCAGCACCTGCGCCACTTTGCCCAGTGTATCATCGGTTGCATTTGCCACGCTGCCCAGATTGATCTGAAGCAGCGGGCGAATAGGAACATGCGTTGCTACCATGTAAGAACTCTCTCCACTTTATTACGACATGGGATGAAAAAGACGGAAAACATTGCCGCAGCGCTCTGTACTTCCATAACCAGGGGAGTTATGAAGATCGCTGCATTGAAAGTGTAGCACGCTTATCAGCGCCTCGCAAGAGAAGTAGCTGGCTGCGCAGCGCCAGACCACTGCCCATCAGACTGAAGAAACGCTTACCAATCGCTCTGGCCGGTAGGAAAAATCTTCCCCGGATTCAAGATCATCTGTGGGTCCAGCGCCGCCTTGATGCGCCGCATCGCCGTGACCTGCGCCGCGCCCAGATCACGCTCCAAAAACTCTTTTTTGAGCAGGCCAATGCCATGCTCGCCTGAGAGCGTCCCGCCCAGCGCAATCGCTGCCTCGAAGATTTCCGCCGCTGCCAGGCGAACCCGCGCCATCTCCTCGCGGTCGCGCCGATCACACAGGATGTTGGGGTGCAGATTGCCATCGCCAATATGCCCGAAGACAGGGATCGCCAGTTGATAGCGCGCGGCAATTTCCCGAACAGCCCGGACCATCGCCGGAATCGCGGTGCGCGGGATACTCACATCTTCGCCCAACTTATTAGGCCGACGCCGCGCCAATGCTGGCGCAATCGAGCGTCGCGCCTTCCAGAGTTGGTTACTTTCTTCCGCACTCTCAGCAACGCGCACCTCAGCCGCGCCCCGCGCCCGGCAGACAGCGGCAATACTCTCCAGTTCGTCGCGCACGATCTGCTCATAGGCGCCGTCCACCGCAAACAGTAAGAGCGCCTCGGCCTCCACCGGCAAGCCGATATGCAGCAGTTCCTCCACACAGCGTACCGTCGTCTGATCCATCAGTTCCACGCTGGCCGGAATGATGCCGGTCCCCATAATATCAGTTACCGTTTCCGCGGCATCTTCCAATCGCGGAAAGAGAGCCAGCGCCGTCAGCGCGTATTTCGGTTTGGGCAAGAGTCGCAGCGTAATCTCCGTCACCACGCCCAGCGTACCCTCCGCGCCGGTAAAGAGGGCGCGCAGGTTATAGCCCGTCACGTTCTTGACCATCCGCCCGCCAGTGCGAATGATCTCGCCGGTTGGCAGCACAACCTGCAAACCCATCACGTAATCGCTCGTCACGCCATATTTCAGGCAGCGCGCCCCGCCAGCATTCTCGGCAACATTCCCACCGATGGCCGAAACGCTCAGGCTGGATGGATCTGGCGGATAGAACAATCCCACCTGCTCGACCGCCTTCTGCACATCGCCGGTAATCACGCCGGGCTGGACGACCACGACCGCGTTACCGACATCTATCTCCAGAATGCGATTCATGCGAGTCAGGCTGAGCGCAATGCCTCCTGCTGTCGGCAGCGACCCACCAGAAAGGCCGCTCGCCGATCCTCTGGGCGTGACGATGATATGCTCGGCATTCGCCAGCCGCAAGATCGCGCTGATCTCCTCGGCGCTGTTGGGCAGGACGACCACCTGCGGCTCGCGCTCGACCCAGGTGCCATCGATCCCATAAGCCAACAAATCTTCAGGGTCGCGCAGCACATATTCAGGCCCGACAATCGCCCTCAGCGCCTGGAGCACATGCGAGGGCAGGTCTGCCACGCCGGGGCTTTGTTGGGAGGAGAGGTTATCCATTGAAACGACCCTTCCTGGCCTATCTAGCGGTTGAGAGGGCTTGAGCACAGCGCCCAGTCGGTGGTACAGAGTTTGCAAAAAGGCTTTGCTGGCTTCCTTGATGTCAGCAGCACCATACCAATAAGCATAGGCGCGGGCGATGCCTTTCCGCAAGCCCGCCATGCAGAACACAGAACAAGGCGCACCGAATACCATGAAGAGCAAAGTCCGATTATGTCTCCCGGCGCTAGCGTTTTCCAGGGCGGCTGCCTGGAAACGCAGCGCGGCGGCCATTGTGCCACTCGCCGCGCTGCTCCTTGCCGGATGTAATATCTCTCTGGCTTCCACGGGGATCAGCAATTCTGGCAGCCCGATTGTCATTGTCAACCAGACCCAGGCCATTTTTGTAGCGGCTAATTGTAATGGCCCAACGGCAACCACTATACAAGAGGGAGTTAATCTGGTTGACCTCGGCCCGGCCACTTCCACCTGTGAGCATGTGGCCTATCCCTCGGAGACGGGCTACACGCAAAGCGGCTATGTCCCGGTATTCAGCATCCACCGGGCAACCAACTCCGTCCTCTGTGTCTTTCACTCAGGCTGCAATCTACGCGCAGGCCCCGACAGCGCCGCGCCGATTCTCTTTATCCTCCCCTTTGGGCAGCGAGCGCAGGGGCGCGGCTCCACCTCAACCGGAGCTATCATTACCGATGGCACGCAGTATAGCTGGTGGGAAGTGGTTGTTCCTTCCACCGGGCAGGTAGCCGATGTTTACGGCATCCTGACCGTCGCCTTCTGAGCAAACCGCTCAGCACCGCCGGGATGGCGCGCTTCCGGTAGTTTTGCTATGCTTATCCCAAAATGCTGCTTTTATCCATACAGCGTCTTGTTCCCTGGCGCGCTTGCCTGGGCGCTCAAGGGTTTGCCTGGCGCTCACAATGAGCCAGCAGCGGAAGGAATCCTCCCGATGAATACCGAGCGATCCGAAACATTATTTGCCCACGCCCGCGAGATCATCCCCGGCGGAGTCAACAGCCCTGTGCGCGCCTTCCAGGCGGTAGGCGGCCAGCCGCGCTTCATCGAGCGCGGCGAGGGTGCCTATCTTTATGATGTTGACGGCAACCGCTATATTGATTACGTACTCTCCTGGGGGCCGCTGATTCACGGCCACGCCCACCCGCACGTAATCGAGGCTGTCACCCGAACAGCCACGCGTGGAACCAGTTATGGCGCGCCCACCGCGCTCGAAGTGCGCCTGGCCGAGATGGTTATCGAAGCCCTGCCCGCCGTAGAGATGGTGCGCTTCGTCAATTCGGGGACCGAAGCGACGATGAGCGCCTTGCGGCTGGCGCGCGCCTTTACCCGGCGCCATAAGATCATCAAATTTGCGGGCGGCTATCACGGCCACGCCGATTTTCTGCTCGTCGCGGCTGGCTCCGGCGCGATGACGCTGGGTATCCCCGATAGTCCAGGCGTCCCACCGCCTACCACCGCAGATACGCTTGTCGCGCCCTATAACAGCCTGCCAGCAGTTGAGGCGCTTTTTCAGGAGTTCCCTGAAAGTATTGCCGCCGTGATTGTCGAGCCAGTCGCCGGGAATATGGGCTGCGTACCCCCGGAGCCAGGCTATCTGCAAGGGCTGCGTGACCTGACCACGCGCTTTGGGGCGCTGCTCATCTTCGACGAAGTGATGACAGGCTTTCGCGTCGCCTACGGCGGGGCACAGCAGTTGTATAGCATCACTCCTGACCTCACCTGCCTTGGAAAAATCATTGGCGGTGGGCTGCCAGCGGCGGCCTATGGCGGCAGGCGCGACATCATGAACCTGATTGCTCCGGCTGGCCCGGTCTATCAAGCGGGCACGCTCTCCGGCAATCCGCTGGCGATGGCCGCAGGCATCGCCCAGCTTGAACTGCTGCAGCAGCCTGGCATCTACGAGCAGCTTGAGGCGTTTTCGGCCCACCTGGTCGCGGGCATAGGGGCAGCAGCGAAATCCGCTGGTGTACCCATCACCCAGACACGTGTCGGCTCCATGTTCTGCGCCTTTTTCACCGATCAGCCAGTCACAGACTACGCCACCGCTAAAACGGCCAGCGTTGAACGCTACGCTCAGTTCTTTCGGGCGATGTTGGCCCAGGGCATCTACCTTGCGCCATCGCAATTCGAGGCCGGATTCCTCTCGCTGGCGCACCACGAGGCCGAGATCGAGCGCACCATTCAGGCGGCCAGGATCGCCTTTGCCGGAGCCGCCGACGTCAGGTGATATAATAGTGGGCGAGCGCCTGCTGATTGGCATACAGCAGGCCATTGCTCCCTATACCCCAGGCGATACGCTGGCTCACGCATAGCGGCTCTCTCCCTTTGCGCCCAATAATGCGCCCATTGCCTCGACAATGTTCTCTTGCATGGTTGGTAGCACATGCGCATAGATGCTTAAGGTCGTGCGCACGTTGGCATGCCCCAGCATCTCAGAAATGGCTTTCACATTCACCTTGGGGCTGAGCAGCAGCAGGGTGGCGGCGGTATGGCGAAGATCGTGAAAGTGGATATGGGGCAGCCCTGCCGACTTCAGCAGGGGAAAGAACGAGCCACGCAGCAGGTGTGTGGCCTGAAACGGCTTGCCCTGCCAGGTGGAGAAGAGCAGGGTATCTTTGTCCCACGCGACCCCCCGGCGCAGCAGCTCCTCTTTCTGGAATGTCCGATGCGCGCGCAGGACCGCAACCACGCGCGGCGTTAAGAGTATCTGGCGACGGGCGCTACGCGTTTTGGGTTCGGTGATGGTGAGCCTGCCCCTGATACTGGCAAGGGTATAGCGCACGGTGAGCCGCCCGGCCTCCAGATCAACCTCGTTCCAATGCAGCGCCAGCAGCTCGCCTTGCCGCATGCCGGTTGATAAGGCCAGTTCATAGAGCGCCTCAAAGCGATCCCCTGTCGCCGCCTCCAGAAACGCACGCGCCTGGTCACGATCCAGCGGCTGCATCTCCCTGGGGCGAATCCTGGGGGCTTCCACCAGATCGGTGACATTCTGCGCTACCAGCCCAACCCGCTGCGCTTTTTTGAGCGCCTGGCGCAAGACGCCATGCAGGTGATGCACGGAGGTTGAGGATAGCCCGGCCTCTTCCTTCGCCTTATAGAAGGCTTCCACCTGTTTCCAATCGAGCCGGGCCAGTGGGATTGTCCCCAGACCAGGAAGCAGATGCAACCGGATCGCATCGCTATAGCCCGCCAGCGTCTTGGGTTTAGCGCGTTTGCCCGCCAGCCAGGACGTGAGATAGACGCCAACCGTGAGCCGCTCTTTAGGCAAGGTCAAGCCCTGCTTCACGGCCTGGCGAGCCTCTGCTAGCTTCCGGCTGACTTCCGTTTTATTCCGGCCCGTGAACGAGCGTCGGCTGCCATCGGGTAAGCGCAAGCGGCCCTGAACACGCCCATTGGGCCGCTCAAAGAACGTGCCTTCGCCATTGGCGCGTCGCGTTTTGGTCTCAGGCATCGTCGCATTCCTCTCTACGCTGGGCAAAGGCTTCTACGTCCTTGCGTGAATACCACCTGTTCCCCCGTGCAGGAACAAGCTTACCCGCCTTTTTGAGCCGCCAGCGCGTCGGGCCTGAGATATGCAGCACCGCTTCAACCTCTTTACAGGTCATGAAGAGTGAATACGGGTCTGATTGCTGCTGCCGCGCACGTTTCGGCTGACGCGGCGCGGGTTCGCCTGGCTCAGCAAGAAACCCATCCCGGCGCGTCCAGGGACGGAAAGGGCCTTTCCCCCCTAGCTGCACCCGATAGACGTGCGTCTCCTCGCTCCGCCGTGCTTGCTCTTCCCACGCGTGCGCGCGAAGCTGGCGTATCACCGTCCACATAGCGCGCAGCAGCGTGTTTTGCTCGCTTACCAGCTTTGACAAATCATCCTGCTCACTCATGCCTCACCCTTATCTTTCGGCTGCTTGCCCGGTGGGAGAGCGGCGCCTCTGCTGTATAAGTTGCTTTCCAGGTGAATTCGATCACCGTCAAGCATCGTATACCGCGTTTGGAAGATAGCTCGTCTCTGATCTTGCTTCCGTTCCTGAAGGTGTTCGCGGTCGCCTACGGCCTTTTGCACCCAGGTCAGCCCAACGCCCACGACAACGAGGGTAAAGGAAGCCCACAAAGCACTCGGAAACACTACTGCCAGTACGCCGCCAAGGAGTGTGACTCCCGAGGCGCCCCCAAGCACGAGTGTTGATAATGCGAGCTTCTTGATCTTTTTCTCACTCACTGTTGGCCTCAGCTTTCGGCTTCCTGCCGCGATACCCGCCCCGTTTCGGGCGATGGGCCAACCAAAACTCCAGACTATCAACATCCACCAACCAGAGCGGCCCCACACGCCGCGCCAGGATAGCACCCTTCTGGCAGAGCCGTGTGAGATGACCCGCGCTTATATCGGGATGACTGCGAACCGCTTCGGTGATTGTCATCTCTGGCATACCTCCTCCTGGAACATTTGACCCAATCATACGAGAGAAATCATCAAGAGTCAAGCCCTTGACAGCAATAAAAAGCGAAAACTTTCGCATCATTGGGACGCTTTTGATGGTCCTGGTTCTGGGATTTTTGCTTCACAAGATCGCGCATCCGGGCATAAGACGCCAACTAGCTGGCGTCTTATGCTTTCCTGCGGCGCTAGCCAGGTTGGGGTGTGTGAGCGTCCAGCGTCCACAGCCAGCCCTCAATCGCCCCGCGTGTGCTATAGGTGGGCTGGCGTTGGACCTTCAAGAGCGAACTCGCCCGCTGCAACGTGCGCTCCGCATGCCCCAGTTCAGCGCCCGTGATCAGCAGTCCACCCGCCAGGTGAGGCTGCCCATCCGCCAGTTCAGCCTTCAGCCACTCCAGAGCCGCCTTCAGTTTGCGTTCACCCTCAAAAGGAACGGCTGCCATTGGCGCTGCCCCCGCTTTCCGCTTTCACCGCTGGCAGATGCAGCGTCTCTTTGGCGTCTGGCGCGGCGCTTACACCTGGCAGCAACTCCTTGACCGTCGTCTGTACCCATTGGCGGGTCAGTTGTGGCGCTACTTCTGAGGCGACCAGCGGCGCGGCAGCGTGAATCTGCTTGAGGGTTTCAGCATGAATCATATCCTTGGCGTTCTCGGTTGCCATCTCACGCATGCGGCCCGGCTCGGTGATATGCGCCAGAAAAAACGCCGTGATATTCAAGACGATCACGCCCCCACAGACGAGCAGCACCGCCAGGCGCTGCCCATCAGCCAGCGTAGAGAGCAGCCCCTTGTTGCTCGCCCCCAGGTACAAATCAGCGATAGTAGAGACGCCCACCGCCAGCAGACTCACGATAATCATCATCAGGCTGATCGCCCGCTGATACGCGCCGCGCGCGCCATAGGTGAAAAAGAGTGACCAGCCCAGCAGCCCCCCATCAAACGCCACCAGCCCCAGGTAAGCAAAGGCCGACTGCTGCCCATCGGGCAAGAACTGCTGCAACAGGTCTAAGGTCCGGCTGGCGGTGAACAGCAGCAATACCAGACTCATCACCAGCAGAAAAATCGTCGTCGCCGTCTTTGCCATGAAACACCTCATCTCGAGCCGCGCGGCCAAACAAAAACGCCTGGACACCCTTTTTGCAGGATGCACAGGCGCTCGGCTCTTGTGCTGACTCTCACGGCCTGGATACACTATCACCAGGGCCGCCCTGCTAGCCAGGGTGCGCTCTTAGTGGCGTTCAGGGCCATAATCCCTGAGCGCCGCGCTCTTGCTCAGGGAAAGCATACCCGACTTTTGGCGTCTGGTCAAGCCCCCGGCCTGGCAGACTACCAGACTTTTCCTAAACGAATCAGCCGCCAATCATGGCAGATCGTGGCCGGCGAAACACCGAACACCCGCGCCATCCGTTTCTGCCAGCCCCACACCTCACCAACGGCGCGCAGCTTGCGCCGCTCACACCAGAGTTGGCGGCGGCGTTCAACCGCGCGGGCGCGCCGAACACTGTTATAATGCGCCCGGCCAGCCGCCCGGCGCGCTACCGTCTCGTCATCGGCATAAGCCGTCCATTCCAGCGGAGTCAGTGTTGACACAGAACACCCTCAAAATTCAGCACATATGTTTACCTATTGGTGAACGCTGCTGCTTCAAGAGACTCTGAATCATGCGCATCCAGGCCAGCAGCGCCTTATCGTCGCCGGCGGCTTTCGCGCGCTCATAGGCGTTCTGGGCATCGGTTAAGAGCGTGTCCAGAGTTTGCGGCTTCACATCAAGCATCGGAATCTCCTTCCTGCGATTTGTTGCGCAGATAGTCAAACAGTGCGATCAATTGGGCGGATGGGCGTGCTTCAAGCGCTTCTCGAATGTCCTCCAGTTTGCCGTAGGGCGTCAGCACGTTGACATAGTCGTGCGCATCGCGCCAGGCGTCAATATCGCCCATCGCTTGCTCAAATAGACGCTTTTCCTTGTGGCGTTCAATGTCCTCGCGGGTGAGCGCGCGCATCTTGCCGCTGGGTGTCAGATCGTCGGTAAAATTATCAAGCGCATCTTCTGTTTCTGCCCTCAATTCATCGGACGGACAAACACTCTCTCTAGTGTTTGTCCGGTCTGTCCGATGATTTTCCTCTTGGGTTTCATCGGACACCGTTTCGCCCTGTCCGGTCATGTCCGATGATGTGTCCGATGAATTGCCAGGTTCAGGGTCCGGCGATGGGCCAACTTTGGCGCGCCCTTGCTCAGTGATGGTGAGATGGTAGCGGCGCTGCTTCTCGCCGCCAACATCCTCAAGCAGCACATCCCCGGCGCGCGCCAGCGCTTCATAGATGCGCTTGACGGTTTTGGCCGCCTTTTTGCCCAGCAGCTCTATCCCAGCTTTTTGGATAACCCCGGCAGATGCGCCCTGTTCGCCATAGCCCGCGATCAGGCGCAAGACGGCCATTTGCTGACTATCGTGCTGGCGCTTGATTTCGCCCTGGTCAGGAGTGACCAGCACGCAGGTCGTATCATCAGGGTCAGCAGAGAGGGAGAGCACTTTGAGCTTCAAGGTGATGTCCTCGCCTTTGCGGATGCCCTTCTGCTTGTCCTGGCGCAAGGTGAGCAGGTGCGTCTCATCATCCAGCAAACACTCTAAGATCGTGTCCATCTTGGCGCGCATGCTGGAATGCCCGCGATAGGCGGTCTGGGCTTTGTTGGTGTGGTGAACGGTGGTCACGTGGGCATTGAGCGCCTGCTGAATGCGTTCCAGGTTGCGCATGGCCGCGCCCATATGCTGATTGCTGATTTCATCGCCGGTAAAGCAATCAGCAAAGGTGTCGATAATCACCAGAACAGGCGCAAACTCGGAAGCCTGCACAGCGGAGATAAACGCCTCTGTGTCATCTTTGCTGGTGAGTTCGATGGGCGACTCCCAGACCCTGAAGGGCACGATGTCTATATCCTGGTGATGATAGGTCAACCAGTGCTGAGAGCGCTCAGCGACGCCCTGAGCATCTTCAGCCGCCACATAGAGGACTGGCCCTTGCTGAACCTTGCGCCCATGCCAGTCTTGCCCAGTGGCAACACTTAGCCCCAGATCGTCAGCTACCCAGGTTTTGGCGCTGTTACTATCGCCGTAGATCAGGCTGATACGTTGGCAGCGCAGCAAGCCCCCTATCAGCATCTCTGGCCTGGGCCGCGCTAGCAATTCACGCAGGGTGAGCGGGCGTCGAGTTTCCTCTGGCTCTGCTTCTGGCTCATCCTGGCCGGGCGTCCATTCTTCGGCCTGGTCGGCGAGTTGCAGCAGCGCTTCTTTCGTGCCTCCGGCGGCGAAGTATTCGCCGGCATCGCCCGCTTCGGGCAGATCGGGCAGGGGCAGGATACGCACAGAGGCTGCAATGCCATGGAGCGCTCGCGCGACCATTTGCGCATGGTCGCGCCCATCCTTGTCATTATCGGGCAGGATGACCACCTGGCGATCTTTGAGCCATTTGCTATAGCGATCTTCCCACTTTTTGGCCCCATGAGGGTTACACGTTGCGACCAGGCCGCGCAAGCGCAGCGCATCAACCGCTTTCTCACCTTCCGCGATGAACACTTGCTGCTTCCCAGACGCCAGCAGTTCAGGGAGGCAATAGAGCACACGCCGCGTGGTGAAGCCTGTTGCTTCATCATCCAGCTTCCATATCCACCAGCCTTTGCCATTGGGACGCCGCTGCTTGAACGTTTTGTTGTCCTTGCCCTTCTGGTTCTTGCCGGGCAGGGGATAACGCAGCACTTGAAAGAGAAGCTGGCCTTGTTCATCGCAGTAGTCAAAAATGGCTGATGGTTCACCCAGCTCTTTCAGGTACGCATCGCTTTTGCGCGTGCCTTGTTGGCTGTTTCTGGCTGGGTTATGTTCCACACCGCAAGGACAATTGCCATAGCGCCAATGGCGATAGCTGGGCGGGCTGGTGCTTTCGTCTAAGGGAAGGCTGCCAGCGAATTGTTCGCGGGTGCAGTAAATGTTGGTGTCAGTAGTCATCCCCGCGCAGCGCACGCCCTGGCCGCGCCTATCGTGGGTATCGCCTCCGCAGATCGAGCAGCGGAAGTGTGGCGTATGTCGCTGCTTGAAGTTTGCGGCGTGTGGTATACTCGCCATGTACTTATCCTTACTGCCGTTGACTCTCAGGTTTGCCGTCCCTGAGTCAGCGGCGGTTTTTTATGCGCAGCGCCAGATCGGCGCGCGTGGGTCAATGCGGACTGAATCGGTCCTGATTTACCGATCAGTCTACACCTAAACATGCTTTAGTGCAACCCGCGAAAGCAGGCTACATCTGGCCTCATAGCTGCCAAAAAGTGTTAGCTAGAGCGCATCTTGAATGCGCCTGAAAGCCTGTGAATGTTCCTGAACACTTGCCAGCTAACAAAAGAGACAAAATATTCGCAGGAAAACTCGTCAGGACTTTGTGGGGGGCGCTCTGGAGAGGGAAGCCATGCGCCCAATGTGCGCCCAAAGGGTTCTCAGGTGGATGAATGCGGCTGAAAGAGGATGAATGCCTCTGAACGTTTCACGCCAGGCAGAACCAGGGAAATACCCGCTATAGTGCCTGGTTGCTGAAAGTCCCTGAAATCGGGTGAATGCTGGTGCAAGTTGACAGACTGCGAATTGGCATATATATTGCAGACAGCAACAGGAGTCTCAGCGAGATACGAGCGGCGCGGGGTTCGCAGGCCACCTTCGTCCCCGCGCGTTGTGTTGCATTTGCACCAGGAGGAGGGTCCATTTCATGAGCAGTTTCCGAGCATTTTTATGGGGAGGGGCCATTGGCGCTGTCCTTGGTTTGCTCTTTGCGCCCAAACGGGGTGAAGAGACCCGCGCCGAGCTTCAAAGCCGCTTCAATCAGTTACAGGGCCAGGCGCAGGAGCGCATGACCGAACTGCGCGGCAGGGCTACCACCGCCATCGATCAAGGTCGCCAGGGCGTGAACACCACGCTTGGCAAAGCGCAGAGCGCCGCCAGCCGGGCGGCAGACACAGCCGAAACCAGATAGGTCAGACCACCTGAGCGGAGCGCAGCCCATCAAACAGTATGAACCTGCTCCGCGCTTCTTCCAGCCGTTTGCTTCTCTGGCCCCTGAGCGTCTTCAGTGGGCCAGAATCTTTGCTCATCCGCCAGCTTGAAGGCAGCCAGGCAGAAGCAGACAGGCTAGCCAGAATGTCCTACCTCACACCCGCCCGATGTCTCCTGTCTCCTATCGGGCTTCTTGTGTAATCTCTACCAAAAAATGTGCAGCATAAACTGAACAGCAGGTCGGTCCATGCTCATTTTCTGACATCGCGCCGAATGCTTCGCCTTCAATCCCACTGGTAGTATCTGCCAAAACAGCGCCGATGCTCTCACCGCTCCCCACCTGAACACAAAATTGACAGTGTTTTGCGCCGACCCTATACTTGCTCCCAGGCGCAATCGCCCCTGTCGCAAACTCCGCTATATGATGCCAGGCTCAGGCGGGCAACACTCTCCAGAAGCTACATCGCGTCCCTGCGCAGCCTGCCTGGCTCTCCTCACTGAGAGCCGCTCAGGCAGGCAAGGCCCGTTCTGCGGTAGGCGCCATCCTTCGCTGTCGAAGGCCAGACCGCAGACGCATCAGCAAAGGAGTTAGCATGGAATCCCAACCCCGGCAGCCCACTTCCCCTGACGAGATCGTGACCGAGCCAAAGCAGCGAACGCTCAGTCGGCGCAGCGTCCTGAAGATCGGCGCGTTGAGCTTTGCCTCCGCGACGACGCTCAGCGCCCTGGATGCGCTGGCCTTCCTGCCCAAACGGGTAGCGCAGGCTGCTGGGGGCAGCCTGCCCGACATCCAATTCGACATCGGCAATTTCATCGCTCCGGTCCAGACCATCAACGGCATTCAGTTCCATTTCGGCCCGGTGTTCACGCTCTATGCAACGGCGAAACTCAGGCGCACACCGAGCCAACGCGATCAATAGGCGCTTGCCAAAGCACTCAACACCATTGAGTCTCACTATGCCTTCAGTCCTGGAGGCGTCTTCACCTTCATCGCCTATGGCTTGCCCTATTTCAATCGCCTCCCCCACAGCCTTGTCTCCAGCCACATGCCTCGCCTGCTTTCAGACCACTCTCGCTTCCCTCTGGAAGAGGCTGTACCCAGTGTGACCGACGTTGCGCCTCAAAATCCAAAGATCACCAGGCAAACCTACAACATTCCTGTGGTCATCGAATCCAATGATGTCCTCTTTAGCATTCGCAGCGACAGTCTGATCAACGCCCTGGAGGTTCTGGGCTGGTTGGAGGGCAGCAACATCCTGAACCACCACATTATCTTCTCTCCTCACTTCAGGGGGCTGTTCAGATTCACTTCTGCTCGTCTCATGTTCGTGCAGCCGGGTTTGCCGCGCAAAATCGCTAAAATCGCTCGCTTGCCTATGCAAAGGAAATCAACCCGACCTCGCCCATGTGGATGGGCTTCGCCGACCAGCACGTCAACGGCGCTGGCCCGGCCCCGATTGTCACCTTCGTGGGCAACAGTTCGGCCAGACTGACTACCGCCAGACCCTGGCGACTACTTCGACAACGCCTCGATCCAGCACCTCTCGCACAACATTCAAGACCTGACCCAATTCTACCTGGTTCGGGTGATCGCTGGACATCCGTACCAGCCAGGGCTATCATACCAGTATGGACATGTATGAACTCATCGCCCCCTATTATGATCTGGAACACGCCGGGTACCAGGAGGATGTTGACCTCTATCTCAACTACGCTCAAGCAGTTGGCGCTCCCGTCCTGGAGCTTGGCTGCGGCGCGGGGCGATTGCTGGAACCGCTGGCCCGTCGGGGCATCGAAGTAGTCGGGGTTGATTCTTCACCAGCCATGCTCGCTCGCGCCCGCCAGCATCTGCAAGAGGGCAGCTTGCTCAAACAGGTCGAACTGCTTGAAGCTGATATGCGCACGCTGCGCCTCAACCGACGCTTTCGACTGGTGTTCGTGGCGCTCAACAGCTTTGCACATTTCATCACTCGCCAGGAGCAGCGCGCCGTCCTTGGTATCATCCATCAGCACCTGCTTCCGGGCGGCACGCTCATCCTCGATCTGCCCAATGCCGACTTGCGCCGCTATCAGCAGGCTGATGGACAGGTCTTCCACCAGGGAACCTGGAACGACGAGAGCCAGCAGATCATCGTCAGCCACCTGATTGCCGCCGTCAGCGACCCGGAGGCGCGCGCGCTCCATCTGACGCATTTTTATGATGTCCATCCCCAGGCTGGCCCGCTGCGCCGCATTGTGGTGGAAAATGCGCTGGCACTGCTCAGCCCTGGGGAGGCCGAACTGCTGGTAGAAAGCTGCGGCTTTCAGATTAGCCATCTCTTTGGTGACTATGATCTCAATCCCTGCGCTGATGCCAGCCAACGCTTGATTATCGTCGCAACAAGAGCAGCTTCATAGCTTTAGAGAAAAGAACCTCAGCCTGCATACCTTCTGACTGAATACCTTGATTTTCACTACCTCGATCATTACTAAAAAGAAGGAACCTGTTATGTCTGCCCCTCATCTGCTGCATCGCTGGGACTTGAACCCCCAGGAGGCTGTTCAACTTCAGCGGGAACTGGCGAGCAAGGTCATTCGAGAAGGCCAGCCAGAAGGAGTCAAGATCATTGCTGGCATAGACATCTCCGCTAATGACCGCACAGGACTGGCACGCGCCGCCATTGTGGCGCTCGCTTATCCGTCAATGGAGGTCGTGGAACGAGTCAGGCACGAAGAAGCCCTGCGTTTTCCCTATATCCCTGGTCTGCTGTCGTTCCGCGAAGCGCCTTCGATCCTGGCAGGCTTCCAGAAGCTTCAGCGCCAGCCTGATCTGCTGATGGTTGACGGTCAGGGCATCGCCCATCCTCGGCGGCTGGGAATAGCCAGCCATCTGGGCCTTGTGCTGGACCTGCCCAGCATTGGTTGCGCAAAATCCATTCTGACCGGCCACCTGAAAGGTGATCTGAGCCAGGAAGTTGGCGCGCGGGTTCCGCTGATAGCCGATGGTGAAATGCTGGGGATGGGCCTGCGCACCAAAGCGCGTACCAACCCGCTCATCGTTTCCATCGGCCATCGGATCAGCCTGGAGGCGGCGGTCGAGTATGTGATCAGGTGCTGTCGGGGCTATCGCCTGCCAGAGCCAACGCGCCAGGCGCACAATGCCGCCAGTGGGAACCCTCCAGCCAGCGAAAGCGCAGAGGAAAAGACCCATCAGCCTCAAGCGCCAACGCTCTGGGAGAACATATGAGCCTACTGCACCAGCCCCCCTGGCTGGTGCGCCGGGCGCTTTTGAGACTGAATGAGCGGAATCGTAAAGGAGAAGGTCGAGCCGCAATCTGGCTCACTTTGCAGCCAGATGCGCCCGCCATGCTGCTCCACAATCGCCCTGGCAACCGTCAAACCCAGGCCAGAGCCTCCATGCTTCACCAGCAACGCATCCTCTGCTTGATAGAAGCGGTCGAAGATACGCGGCTGATCATCATAGGGTATGCCACAGCCGGTATCCGTCACGCTTACCTCGGCCAGTTCGCCTGCGCGCCGCGCACGAATAGTGACTGAGCCACCAGGCGGCGTAAACTTCAGCGCGTTGTGGACCAGATTCATGAACACTTGCTGGAGCCGCGCGGCATCAGCCCACAGACGAGGCAAACGAGGCGATACCTGGCTCTGAAGCGTAACTCCCGCCTTGTTCGCCGCCAGGCCAGAGGAGCGCAGAACCAGAGCAAGCACATCGAACAGCGCCAGGTCCGCACATTGTAATTCAAGTTGCCCGCTATCGGCTTTGGAGATCAGAAGAATGTCTTGCACCAGCCTGATAAGCTGTTCGGTGCTGTCATGCGCATATTCCAGAAACTCGCGCTGGCGGTCATTGAGTTTGCCGACCTGCTCATCCAGCACTATCGAGAGAAAACCATTGATCGCATTAAGCGGCGTGCGCAGTTCATGTGAAACCATCGAGATAAAGTGACTGCGCGCCCGGTTGGCCGCATCAACCGCCAGCACACCCTCAGGGGGCGCAACCAGCATCTCTTCAAGTTCTTCCTGTTCCACAGCGCCCTGCCCTCCCCTCTCCTCTTCAGACGCCTGGCACATCCCTCGCTGCGTACTGATCACTGCGAGGCGACATCCAGATGCTCCATCCAATGAGGTCACTTGCCAACGAATTTGTAGCCAACCCCGCGCGCCGATTGAATATACTGAGGGTTGGCTGGGTCATGCTCAATCTTGCGCCGGAGACGCCGGATATAGACATCAACAATATTGCTCTCTCCTGGATAATTTTCGCCCCAGATGGCATCAAGCAGTTCTTCCCGCCGCAGAATCTGGCCGACCCGTCCAGCCAGAATCAGCATGATTTTCATCTCCCTGGGCGTCAGCAGAACGGTACGTTTATCAGGGAGGCACATCTGGAGATCAGCCATGTTCAACTCGAATTCGCCTGCCCGCAAAATCTTCTCGCTCGCCTGGGCGGTTGCTTTACGATAGCGGCGCAGGACCGCCTGTACACGCGCCAGCAGCTCAGCCGGATCGAAGGGCTTGACAATATAATCATCGGCCCCCTGGCGCAGCCCATTGAGTTTGTCCTCCAGCTCTCCTTTCGCGGTCACGAAGATGACCGGAATATCATAGTCGTTTTCGCGCAGGTGCTTATGGAACACAAAACCGTTCATCTGCGGCATGTTCACATCCAGCAGAATCAGGTCTGGTAACTGTCGCTGAATCATCGCCATCGCGCCGCGCGGGCTATCAACCGAGGTCACATCGTAGCCTTCTTCACTCAGAATAAAATGCACGAGCTTGGTACTGATAGGTTCATCATCAACGACTAAAATCCTCATAGCTGCTGCGCGGTAGAAGCCCTGTGTCCGCAGAATCGGGAAAAAGGGAAGCCGCATCCCTCCTTGCGCGTTGGCTTAGATGCTGCGCTGCGGTTCGGCAAGCGCCCATCAACGCCTCATGATGTGTGCGCCTATACTACTCAGCGCGAAACGCGCTGTCAACCTGCTCAAGCGGGTAACGCGCTTTGCTGGCGGCGCTGGCGCTCTAGATAGACGAGCAGCACCGCAATATCCGCCGCCGTCACTCCGCCGACCCGTCCCGCCTGCCCCAGCGTATAGGGACGGACTCGCGCCAATTTCTCACGCGCCTCGGTTCGCAGATTAGGCACCGCCGCGTAATCGGTTGCTTCGGGAATCAGCAGTTCCTCAAAGCGACGCACCCGCTCCACCGCCCGCTCTTGCTTGCGCACATAGCCTTCATACTTCACCTGCACCTCCACCTCCGCCGCCACATCCTCTTCCAACGTCGGCAGCCGACTATCCAGCGCCGCCACCTGCCAGTAGCGTGACTCTGGCCGCCGCAGCAATTCCCGCCCGGTCAGCCGCTGCCCCAGCGGCGCCAGCCCCACCTCGCGCGCCCGGTCCTCCTGGGCCTGATTCGCATTGAAGGCCACCATATCCAATCCCTCCATCGCCTCCTCAAGCGCCTGGCGCTTGCGCTCAGCCGCTTCCCAGCGCGCGTCATCCAGCAGCCCTAATTGCCGTCCGTACTGACTCAGCCGCAAATCAGCGTTATCCTGGCGCAGCAGCAAACGATGCTCAGCCCGCGACGTATGCAACCGATATGGCTCTTTCATAGGCTGTGTCACCAGATCATCCAGCAAGACGCCCATATAGGCTTCGTGGCGCGCCAGAATAAATGGCGCCTTGCCCTGCGCTTTGAGCGCCGCGTTGATGCCCGCGATCAAACCCTGGGCCGCCGCCTCCTCGTACCCCGATGTACCGTTAATCTGGCCCGCCAGGAAGAGCCGCTCCACCGGCTTTGCCTCCAGCGCGAGCGTAATCTGATCGGAAGGCACAAAATCATATTCGACGGCATAGCCGACGCGCATCATCTCCACATGTTCCAGCGCCGGAATGGTGCGCAGCATGGCAAGCTGCACATCTTCTGGCAGGCTGGTATTCATCCCCTGCACATAAACTTCGCCAGTCTTCCAGCCTTCCGGCTCCAGAAAGACCTGATGCATCTCCTTCTGCGCGAAGCGCACCACCTTATCCTCGATAGAGGGACAGTAGCGCGGCCCAACCCCCTCGATCAGCCCGCTGTAGAGCGGCGAGCGATGCAGATTGGCGCGGATAACCGCGTGCGTTTCAGGAGTGGTGTGCGCGAGATAGCAGGGAAGCTGTGGCCGCCAGGTCGTCTGCATCTCTGCTGGAATAGGATAGAGCGGATTGGGGCGGCCAGGCGGCAGCAGCACTTCTTCACGCGCCGCGCGATCAGCCGAGAAATAGAGGGGCTTCGGGCTGCCTGGCTGTGGGATCGTCTTGCTAAAATCAATCGTGCGCGCATCAATGCGCGGCGGCGTTCCCGTCTTCAGTCGCCCCATCGCCAGGCCAAGCTGTTGCAGCGAATCGGAGATGACCAGCGCCGGACCTTCGCCCGCGCGCCCGCCAGGCTGCGTCTTTTCACCAACCACCAGCCGCCCGTTAATAAACGTACCGGTCGTCATTACTACCGCTTTGGCGCGATACTCCCAGCCCTGGGCCGTGATAACGCCGCGCATCACCGGGCGACCATCCGGCCCGGCCTCAGCGATAAAGTGCGTGATCGATGCCTGCTTCAGATCGAGGTTCGGCTGCGCCTCCAGCGCAAACTTCATCGCCAGCCGGTACGCCTGCTTATCGCACTGCGCGCGAAGCGCCTGTACGGCTGGTCCTTTGCCGGTATTAAGCATGCGAATCTGAATAAACGTGCGGTCAGTGTTGCGCGGCGCCTCGCCGCCCAATGCGTCAATCTCGCGCAGCAGATGCCCTTTGGCAGGCCCGCCCATTGACGGATTGCACGGCATCAGCGCGATACTATCCAGATTCATCGTAATTAACAGCGTCGAGCAGCCCATCCGCGCCGCCGCCAGCGCCGCCTCGCAGCCCGCGTGTCCCGCTCCCACCACAATCACGTCATAGCTTGCGCCCGCTAGCCGCGCGCCATCGCCCAACGCTCTCTCCCGATCAGCCATCTCAGCCATGTCTCCCTCGCCCTTGTGCGCTGGCCCCCGCCAGCAGCGTCATCGTCTACGCGTCTGTGACTACACATCATAACCGTTGTATTATCGCGTACCGCCTGAGTCGCTGTCAATCCAGCCAGCCGGTTCTAGCAAAAATGAGGTGGTGGCAAGCGAGGCATGGTACTTGTAGCGCCGCCTTCCAGGCGGCCACCGCTGCGCCAGGGCGAGCGTTCGCCCTCCGGGCCACGGCGCCAGCAGGCCAGCGTTGCGCCGCCAAGAGGGACGCGCGAGCGACCACCGGGAGCGAGAGGACGGGGCACCAGCCGAGGCAAGCAGCCCAGGCCGCAGGCCCGGTTCCCGCAAGGGCCGCTCCCCGCAGGGGGAGGCAAGCGACAGAGACGCGCGAGCGACCAACGGGAGCGAGCATGGCCGCGCCCAGCGCGGTCAAGCGGCTCTGGCGAAGCCCTTCCCGAAGGGGGGCGGCGCTACAAGTGGCAACCCCCGATAGGTGGTGGAACTCGGCCAGCCGGACTGATTGCAACCCAGGCCCAACATATGATATGCTGAAGGAAGTACGGGGCGGTGGCGAAATGGCAGACGCAGGGGACTTAAAATCCTCTGGGGTAACTCCCGTGTGGGTTCGAGTCCCACCCGCCCTACCAGACACAGACCCCTATTTCTGATACACCCCGATGATATGCACTCTGGTGCCCCGGAGGGGCCTGGTATCGAGCAGCCGCTCCATAAGGCAGGCGAACATAAACAGCGGCTTGTTGAAGCTGATGTAGGAGGGGTCGCCGTTCAAGATAACCTGTTCTTCCTTGAAGCCGATAGGCAAAAGGATGCCCGGTATCCGCCGGGGTGAATTGATTTTGTACTGGACGCGATAGGTATCATGCTCCTGACGCTGATAGAGCCTGCGGGTGAAGAAATCATGAAAGTGGTGGGGGATCAGGCGAATGATCCAGACGTTGTAATTCCAGCTATTGGGCGTTAAGAAAATGAGCCTGCCCCCTGGCTTCAAGGCGCGATAGATTTCCTGGCAGGCCCGTTCGGGCCGCTCCAGATGCTCGAAGACCCACGCCGCCACAATCAAATCAAACGAATTATCCTCAAACGGCAGATGATCCACCGTCCCCACCACCGCGTGCGTAATCGTCGTGTTTTTGCTAAGCGCCTCGGCATCGGGATCAATGCCATAGGTATAAGGCGTCTTCGCGTAGACAGACGCCAGAAAGTCCGCGTGTCCACAGCCAATATCCAGCACATGCGTATCCGGCTGGACATGCGCGTCAATCGCCTCGCAGTACAGGACCAGGCTATCTCTCCATCCTGACGCCAGGCGTTGATAGGCGCGGCGATAAAACTCCTGCCGATTGAGGGCGCGCGACTCCACCGACGAAGCTCTATGGTCCAAATCTATGCCTCCTTCCTGGAGGACGAGGGACACCTGAAGCACCGCTATTAAGCAGACAAGGGCTTCTCCAACCTATCACCAGTTCTAAGCCGCAAAACCAACTCCGAAGAAGCCCAAGAAGACGCCAGCTAGGCTAAGGTAAGCTGAAGCATTCCATCTTCAATGGCAACCGAAGCTAGCTGATGCCCCAGCTTGTCAGGAATCTGGCTCAGCGCATCATTCAAGCGCGCCGTCAAATCATCGTCAGATTCAACCCACCAGAGCAAGCCCGACACATCCACATTCCGTGCCACCAGCGTGCCGCCTTCCACAGCCAGCCCCAGACGCACCATACTGCCAAACCCATACGCCTGGAACGTCACCACCATCACGCCCGGCTGAAGGGCAACCTGCATATGTGTGATCGGCGCAAGCTGAGTGCTATTCCTATCAAGATAATCGTTGATCTGCCCCTCCGTCACCGGGAAAGAAGCGCCTGCTGGCGCCTCCGGTGGCAGAGCAGGAACCTGATCGATAGCTCGTTGCAACCCCTGGCGAATCTCCGCGTCCACCGACTGATGCACAGCCGGGCGTATCAGCAAGACCCAGCCTCCAGCGACCACCAGCCCAAAGATCACCAGAAAAAGCAGCAGATACCAGGGCCAGCGCCGCCGTCGCTTCGTCGGCAGCGCCTGCGCCCCCGCTGGCGACGCAGGAAAGACCGACTGGGCCGTTGGCGCGCCAGCCCAGGTCATCTGCGGAGGAGGAGCATAACCATCCCGCTGCGTGGCCCAGCCAGCGGCAGGGCTTTGCGCGGGCGGCACATACTGGGTCGGCTGACCACCATACAGCGGGTGATCCACCGTTGGCGCGTCCATCGAACTTCCATAGGGCGCCGAAGGCCAGGCAGGCGCTGCATTCACCGGGTAACTAGCTGGCTGGCTGGCCGTCGGCAACACCGCGCCACAATTCCCACAAAACTGATCTCCCCCGTTGTTAACGGTGCCGCAGCGCTGGCAGAGCATACCGGGCTTCTCCTCTTCTGAAAACTATCATTCTCCAAATCAGTGTAAGTCGCTGCTAAGCCTGCGTCAAGGGAATAGATCACACTGCCGCGCCAGATGATAAGCAACTTTCGGGCCTCCATACTTTACCGTCAGCTTGACATGTAGAGTATGGAGTGAGATACTGCCGAAGACAAAGCTCTCTGGAAACGTCCCTGGCTGGCGCGATAAAGAGCAAGTAGATATATTCAGGAGGCGCTTACGAGTAAAAACTCGCGGTTGATCGATCTGCAAGAAGGGGCCGCAGAAAAGGCATTCCTGGCCGGGGTAGAGGTGGCGAGCAGCGAAAGCCTCTGGAGTACCGAGGATTCGCTGGAAGAACTGGCCGCGCTGGCGCGCACCGCCGGAGCCGAAGTGGTGGGGAGCATGATCCAGCGGCTGCGAGCGCCGGACATGCGCTATTATCTGGGCAAAGGGCGCACCGCCGAACTGAAGCAGCTTCAGCAAGAACTGGGCTTTGATCTGGTCATCTTTGATGACGAACTCTCGCCCTCACAGCAGCGCAACCTGGAGGGCGAAGTCAACGCCCGCGTCATTGATCGCACCGCCTTGATTCTGGACATCTTCGCCCAGCATGCCCACACCCGCGAAGGCAAATTGCAGGTCGAACTGGCTCAGTTAGAGTATCGCCTGCCCCGGCTCACCGGACGCGGCACAGCCCTCTCGCGCGTGGGCGGTGGCTCGCGCGGCGCGGGCGGAGGCGGCCTGGGGGGCGCTATCGGCGTGCGCGGACCCGGCGAAACAAAACTGGAAGTGGACCGCAGGCGCATTCGCAAGCGCATCAGCGATCTGCGCCACGAATTAGAGGGCGTGCGCAGACAGCGCACCCAGCAGCGGCGCGAGCGTCTGGAACAGGCCATGCCGGTGGTCTCCATTGTTGGCTATACGAACGCCGGCAAATCCACCCTGTTCAACGCCCTGGCCCTGGCCGAAGTGCTGGTCGAAAACAAGCTCTTTGCCACGCTCGATCCGACTACCCGCCATCTCGTGCTGCCCAGCCACCAGGAGATTTTGCTGAGCGATACCGTCGGCTTTATCCAGAAGTTGCCCACCGATCTGGTGGCCGCCTTTCGCGCCACGCTGGAGGAAGTCAGCGAAGCCGATCTTTTGATCGAAGTCGTTGACATCAGCCACGAAAACGCGATTGAACAAAGCCAGACCGTCAATGAAGTCCTGGCTGAATTGGGGGCCAGCGAGAAGCCGCGTGTCACGGCCCTCAACAAAATTGACCTGCTAGAAGATGTGGCGCAGCTTGATCTCAGCCTCTTCCCAAACGCCGTACCTATCTCAGCGCGCGAAGGTCGCGGGCTGGATGCCTTGCTGCAAAAGGTGGGGCAGGTCGTCGCGGCAGAAATGAAGCCGGTGCGGGTGCGCATCCCTTATGAAGCCGGTCATATGGTCGAACTCTTTCATCGTCGCGGGCGCGTGCTGCGCGAGCGCCACACCGACAAAGGCGCCATCATCGAAGGCAGCCTGCCGCAAGCCCTGCACCCGCTCTTTGAGCCGTTTCAGTTGCAGCGCCACAGTTAACCTCCTGGCTACCACTGGTACTGGATAAAGTTGGAGAGCACAACCACCAACACCAACACATTACATATAACAAGCGCGAGGCGCGCCAGACCACGATAGCTGCGGCTGAGTATCAGAATCCCGGCAGAGACAGCCAGGATCATCAGCGCCTTATAGACAATCAGCGCGCTAAATCCCGCCTGGTCGAGCAGCGCCCGCATGAGCGGATTACCTTCACGCATGCCCGCCTGGAGATCAACATAGGTTGTAATCAGGTCAAACGCATTCAGAACAGCAAAGAATGCCAGCCAGAACGGCGTCGAAAAGCGCGCGCGCCGTGACTGGCGAGGAGCCGAACGCAACATCATCGCAGCCAGACAATCCTTTCACAGCAGACAGGCAAGGCCGTTGGAGGAGCGTCAATCAATCTGGCGGACCAGCCGCCAACCCTCCAGGCGCCTGCTCTCTCTCGAAAGGGGTATACACAAATCATGCCAGGCAACGAACTCAGGGGCATCGTCAGAGCAGCCAGAGACAAGCCCGTCCTGTGTTTCTCCAGCCAGAACACAATTGTAACCGGCGTCGAGATGTGTTATGCTGGGCTATGGAAAAAGCCTGCTCTTGGGCATGTTGTACTCTTCTGCATACCGCATCAGAGGAGCGCGAGAAGGATAGCAAACTGATGAGGCGTATCTTCTCTCAGACTTCCAATCAATTAAACGCAAAATCACTATCTGCTATGCAGGAGTTCGAGGCAGCGCGCCGCGCCAGGCAAATTAAAGAAGTGCTGCGTCTGGGCAACGCCATGCGCGCAGAACTCCAGCTAGAAATCCTCCTGCGGCAGATCGTCGAGGCCATCAGCACCTGTATTGGCTTCCGCGTAGCTATTCTCAATCTGGTGCATGGTGATCCCCCTGAGTTGGAATGCGCAGCCTTTGTCGGCATCAGTCAGGAAGACGAGCAGCGTATGCGCGCATCACCACCAGCACTCAACCAATTGCTGGCGATGATGCGCCCCGAATTTCGCATGAGCCAATCCTACTTCATTCCCCACGAGCATTCGCATCTGACCAGAGGGATGGAGGTTGTCACCACCAAAACCATCACCTGGCACGGGGAGAATACCTGGCACCCCCAGGATATACTGCTGGTTCCTCTGGTCAGCCCGCGCGAGAACAAATTGTTGGGTATCCTCTCCATTGACGATCCCGAAGACGGGCTGCAACCTTCGCTTGAGACCATCGAGGTCATCGAGCTATTCACCAATCAGGCGGCGCTAGGCATTGATAACGCCCGTGTTTTCCAGCAGCGCGAACAAGAGCGTCAGGCGCTTGAACTAGCCATCTTCGACCTTCTGGAAGAAGTGGAGCAAGCCCGGCAGGGGAATCTGACCGTGCGCGCCCGCATCAGCGAGACCAGCCTGGGCGCTGTAGCCGATTCACTGAACGAAATGCTCCGCGCCCTCAACACGGTCTTGTCGGAAGTACGCCAGGCCACGAACGTAGTCAGCAAGAGCGCCGCCGATTTGCAGATCGCCGCCAGGCGGCTGGCAACCGGCGCTCAGCAGCAGGAGCGCCAGGTTAACGACATCTTCAAAGCGATCCGAGAGATGGCTGCCTCGGTGCAGCAGGTCTCAGATAATGCCGTTACTGCTGCTGGCGTAACGCATCAGGCGCTGGAAATCACCAACGAGGGCCGTCAGGGAGTAGAGCGCGCCGTCCAGGGCATGAATGCGGTGCGCGAGATGGTGCTGCAATCCGCCAAAAAGATCAAACGGCTGGGCGAAAGTAGTCAGGAGATCGGAGAAATTGTCCAGCTTATCTCTGATTTTGCCAGCAAGACGAACCTGCTCGCCCTCAATGCCTCCATCGAGGCGGTACGCGCAGGCGAACATGGTCGCGGCTTCTCTGCCGTCGCCCAGGAGATTCGCAACCTCGCCACTTCCAGCGCCGAAGCCACCAAACAGGTTGCCGCGAAGATCAAAGGCATTCAGAACGAGACAAACGCCGTCGTCGTCAGCATGGAGCAAAGCACACAGCAGGTCGTGATTCAATCGGACCTGGCCGCGCATGCCGGATCAGCACTTCAGGCGATGGATGCAGTCATGCAGCGCATTGTGCAGCACATCGAGGGGATCAGCAGCGCGGCTGCCCAGCAGGCACGCGCTGGCGGTTTTGTGGCGCGTTCGATGGGCGACATTGCCCAGATCACCGTCTACACCGCCCGCAACATTGACCAGATGCACGCCTCAATGAGCCGCCTCACCGAACTGGCCGAATCGCTGCAAAAGCGCGTTGGGGTCTTCCAGCTTTCCGAAGAAGATACCTCCAAGCGCGAAAGCATCACAGGAAAAACATCTGGAACGATCAGCAACCCATCGTTTGCCAGGCAGACCGGGGAACTGCACTCTTTCGAATTTCGAGAGGAAGGCGCGGCCCGCGAGAAATAATACTCCCCTAACTGCTGAAATCACTTTCAACGGTTAGGGGAGCAGCCTATTCCGAGATGCGCTCTCAGGTATCTCAGCGCCTCACCGGCGTTGAAGAAGGGAGATCTTCCAACACCCAGCCACGCCTGCTGGCGAGAGTGGAATAGGTGTTTACCTCATCAACAGGCGCCACCCCACAAAGTTCCGCCGGAGAGGTTTCCAGCACGGTCGAGAGTCGCCGCAGCGCATATGGTTGTGGCTCTTCCTGTCCGTGTTCAAAGCGGCTAACGCTTTCCCGACGCAAGCCGGTCATCTCGGCGAGCTGGCTGATACTCAGTCCCTGGCGCTGGCGCGCCAGTCGCAGGCCCCGTAGCTTCATAACCAATCCTCCGCATTGAGGCGGCTCTTTTCAACAAGGCCCCGTTGCCTCGTTGAAGCACTACCTGTATTTCCATAATACCATCTCAGAACCTGCTCGTCCAGTCCTATGGTTTCCACGGTTCTAGCAAAAATGAGGTGGTGGCAAGCGAGGCATGGTACTGGTAGCGCCGCCTTCCAGGCGGCCACCGCTGCGCCAGGGCGAGCGTTTGCCCTGCGGGCCAACACACCAGCAGGCCAGCGTTGAGCCGCCAAGATGGCGGCGCTACAAGTGGCAACCCCCGATAGGTGGTGGAACTGGTTTCCACGCTGCCCGCCAGCATAATCCCTTGCCATTTATTCCTGCCCCATTTACTCTTGCACACGCAGACGCAGTTCGCGCAGTTGCTCCGGCGCAACCGACGAAGGGGCCTGCATCAACAGGTCTTGCGCGCTCTGCGTCTTCGGGAAAGCGATCACCTCGCGGATGCTCTCCTCATCCGCCAGCAGCATCACCAGGCGGTCCAGGCCCAGCGCAATGCCGCCATGCGGCGGCGCCCCATACTCAAACGCCTCCAGCATATGCCCAAACTGCTCCTGAATCTGTTCGTCCGACAGCCCCAGCAGCCGGAAAACGCGCCGCTGCAACTCAGCCTGGTTGATACGAATACTGCCCCCGCCGATCTCATAGCCGTTGCAGATCACATCATATTGGCGCGCCCGCACCCTCAACGGATCACTCTCCAGCAGCGCCTCATCGCCAGCCTGCATACCGGAGAAGGGGTTATGTTCCGCCTGATAGCGCCGCTCGTCTTCATTCCATTCAAGCAGCGGAAAATCCACCACCCAGCAGAGGCCCATCACCTCATTGGGGATCAGCCCCAGGCGCTCGCCCAGCCGCGCGCGCATGCGTGACAGGACATCGTTGCAAACCTTGGCGCTGTCGGCCACGAAGAGCAGCAGATCGCCAGTCTGCGCCTCCATCCTGGTGATGATCGCCCCAAGCTGCGCCTCACTCATGGCTTTGGTCAACGGCGAGCGAACGCCATCGGCGCCCAGCGCCACCGTCACCAGCCCTTTTGCGCCCAGCACACGCGCCTGCTCGCCCAATTCATCAATTTCTTTGCGCGAATAGCTCGCTGCGCCGGGCAGCCGCAAGCCCTTGACCATACCACCCGCGCGCACCGCCTCGGCAAACACCCGAAAATCGCTCGTCGCCGCCAGATCGCTGATCTCCACCAGCGGCAGCCCAAAGCGAATATCGGGGTGATCGGTACCATAGCGATCCACCACCTCTGCAAAGGTCAGACGCGGGAATGGCTGCTGCTGGATGCGCTTCTGGGTCAGGGCTTGCACCAGATCGATTAGCAGCCCCTCGATCAGCCCCATCACATCCTCTTCGCTGACAAACGACATCTCTACGTCCAACTGGGTGAACTCTGGCTGGCGGTCAGAGCGTTGGTCTTCATCGCGGAAACAGCGCGCAATCTGGAAATAGCGGTCCAGCCCCGCAACCATGAGCAACTGCTTGAACTGCTGCGGCGCTTGAGGCAGCGCGTAGAACTTGCCCGCATACAGGCGGCTCGGCACCAGATAATCGCGTGCGCCTTCCGGCGTACTCTTCGTGAGAATCGGTGTCTCCACCTCCAAAAAGCTGCGCGCATCCAGATAGTCTCGAATCCGCTTCACCACCCGATGGCGCAGCACGATATTCTCGCGTACCGAGGGCCGCCGCAGGTCCAGATAACGGTATTTCAGACGCAGCGGCTCATCCGCAGACGCCTGATCACTGATGACAAAAGGCGTCGAGCGAGCCGGGTTCAGCACCTCTACCGCGCTGGGCACTACCTCAATCTCTCCCGTAGGAAGGTCGGGATTCTCCGAGCCGGGCAGGCGTCTTTCCACCTTCCCCTGTACCCGCAGCACGTATTCCAGACGCACCGACTCGGCAATCGCGTGCGCCTCGCTCGCCCCAGGGCCACGTTCGGGGTCAAAAATAAGCTGGGTCACGCCGTAGCGGTCCCGCAGATCAAGAAAGATCAATTTACCATGATCGCGCCGCCGATTGACCCAGCCGGTCAGCGTCACCTGCTGGCCTACATTGGCCGCCGTCAGTTCGCCGCAGGTCACCGTCCGCAGCGTCGTCTCCAAACCCATCGTTTCTACCCCTCGTCTCAAACAACGTGATGCTGAAGTTTAGCACATTCTATCGGAAAAGAGCAGAAGCGCCAGGGGCAGCCCCGCTTGCATAGACAGGGTGCCATCAGCAGCAGACTTTCAGGAGTTTCTTGATCGTCAGTGGGCCGCTTGCCAGCAACTTCTTATGGCGAAGTAATTATGGCGAGCTAATCACTAGCAGCGAGTGGCCGCCCAGCACATAGAGCGAAAAGCCCTGATCCCCATGAGCCACCGCGCTGACACTCTGCAAACTATCCAGTGTGGAGGCCGCTGCATATTGCTGCCCCGGAGCAGGATCACCGTTCCCCGTCTCTGGCGTATCCAACTGCACGATCCGGTGATCAGCGCCATCGCCGATAAAGAGGTGATCTCGCTGATCGCTCACCAGGACCGTTGCATTGGCAAGCTTCACGCCCGTTGGCGAGTACGGAGCATTCCCGTCAGGCGTTTGCGTCGGCGTCCCATTCGCCGGAGGTGGCGTTGGAGTCGCCGAAAAAGTCGGGGTCACTGGAACCGTCGGCAGCGCAGTCAGCGGATTGAACGAGGAAGGATCGGCTACGGGCAGCGCGGGCAAGAGTGAGGCAAGGTTAGCCGGGTGCAGCGCCCCGGCTGGCGTCAATACTCCGATGCTGCCATCCACAAGCAGCAAGTAGATCGTGCCGTTGGGCGCAACCGTCATACTATGCGCCTGGGAAGGCAGCGGTGAAGGCCCAAAGGGTTTACAGGGGCTGGAGGATCTTATTGAGCAGACGGAAATGGCGTCATTCGTTCCGCGATAGATGATGTACACCTGCGAGTTATGAACAGCCAGCAGCGCGGGGAATGCGCCAGCGGAGTTCGGCGGCAAGGTCAGCAGCCGCTCTGGTTTCGCGTCAGGGGTTGCCGCCAGTTGCTCAACCGTAAAACTCGATTCGCTCTCTTTATGCAACAGATAAAGCTGCGAGCCATCAGTGGTCAGGTCAACCACTGCCGGATCAATGACCGCACCGCAGGTGAGCGATGTGCCCGACGGATCGAGGTTGAGCGCATAGGCGGGCGAGGCGCTCTGAGCCGCCGCGCGGGCAAAGAGGGCTGGCAGCCCCGCGCCCGGCGCATTGCCCTGTACCGCAACCAGATGATCGAGCCGCCCGCCAGGGGCAGGGCTACAGGAAACCGAGAACTGCTGTGGATGCAGGGCATCAAGTGGCTGGACTCGCGCCGCCGCATTATAGGCTTGCAGCGTCTGGCGAATCGCCGAACCCAGATCCCGTTGTAGAGTCGTTATCGCCTGCTGGCGGTCATCGCTGCTCAGCCAGCGATCACGTAGATCGTTGAGCAGCGGATGCTGCGCCGCTGCCAGCGTATTGATCGCCTGTTGAGGCGCTTCTTTTTTTGCCTGCGCTATCAGCGGCTGAACGCGCCCCAGATCAGCACTGAGCTGGTTATGAGCGTTGCGGGTCCAGGCGATGGGGCCAAATCCATAATCCCAGATCGCCAGCGAGAGAAATAAGATCGCCACCGCCGCAAACACGCGCAGGGCAATCGAGACCGGCGAGAGCCGCCTGGGCGGCTTTTTCACGGGCTTTAGCCGCGCTGTTTGCTGAGCCGATGCGTCAGCCAGCGTTGCCAGTTGTTCTTGCATCTCTGGCTCAAGCGTTGGCGCCTCCGCCACATGCACCAGCACCGCCGTAATATTATCTGGCCCACCCTGCTCATTGGCCTGGGCAATCAACTCCCGCACCGCTTCCTGGGGCGGGGAAGAAGTAACAATCTGACTCATCTCCTCATCGGAGACCGGGCCAGAAAGACCATCCGAACAAAGCAGCAGCAGATCGTCATCCTGAAGCTGCTCGACAAACAGGTCTGGCTCGACCTCCTGCTGAGTCCCCAGGGCGCGCGTAATCACATTGCGATGCGCGTGGGTGCGCGCCTGGTCATCGGTCAACATCCCCGCGCGCACCTGCTCGGCCACCCAGGAGTGATCGTAGGTTAGCTGGCGAATCTGCCCTTCGCGGATCAGATAGACCCGGCTGTCGCCCACATTGGCGACATAGACCAACGCGCCGCGCACCACCACCGCCACACAGGTCGTCCCCATTCCGGCGCGAGTGGCTTGCTCGATAGCGCGATCATAGATAACCTGATTAGCCTGTCTGATCGCCTGCGCGAGCACCTCCAACACCTCATCCGATGCTGCTTCATAGTATTCTTCCCGGATCGTCTCGACAGCGATCTCGCTGGCGACTTCGCCAGCGGCATGCCCGCCCATGCCATCGGCCACCACAAAAATAGCCCCCTTGCGTTCCATAACTTTGGGGTCTTTGGGGACCAGGCGGGTCATACTATCTTCGTTAGAATCGCGCCTGCGACCAACATCGCTTAATTCCGCAACTTCCAGACGGAGTTGTTTGGACAACACCATGCTCCTCAACTCTTGCCGGGTAATAGGATCTCCTTGGCGGGGACAGGAAGGTCTTTATATTCGGGTAGTATGATACACTAGCATGTTGAAAAACGCAACGAACCCGGACCCTTTCCAGCCGAATGTCCCATCCAGCGCGCCCCTTTCTGAGCAAGAGCAGGGCTTAAAAGTACCGTTACCCGCCGCATGCTCAATCGTCTTTACCAGGAAGAGGGGGCGTCTGCCAGATCGATGCGCATTGGAATCAACGCGCTGCTCACTTCAGCGGCGCAGTCTTATCGCAACGCCGGGGTCAGCCGCTATACGCTCAATCTGCTGAACGCGCTGGGCACTCTTGACGGCGACCATGAATACACTGTGTTTGTCAGCGAACGCGCGGTAGCCGAGCAATGGCCCTCCACAGCCAGCAGCACTGCCGTCCTGGTAGGCTGGGGCGCCACACATCCTGCTGGCAGAGTTCTGTGGGAGCACCTGCAATTGGCTGGCGAGATACGCCGACATGGCCTGCAACTGCTGCACGCTCCCATGAATATTTTACCCCTGCGCCTGCCCTGTCCTGGCATCGTCACCATCCACGACCTCGCCTTTCTGCGCTTCCCCGATTTCTTCCGGCCCCCCCGGCGCGCTTATCAACACTGGTTTACGCGCCGCAGCGCCCGGCGCGCCGCGCTCATTATTGCTATCTCTGAGCATACGCGCCGCGATATGATCGAACTCCTGAAGGTTCCAGAAGAGCGCATCCGCGTCATCTATCCCATGCTAGAAGAGCGATTTTCGCTCCCCTGTTCAGCCGAAGCCGTCCAGGCATTGCGGCAGCGGCGGCGGCTCCCCGAACACCTGATCCTCTTTCTTGCCACCCTGGAGCCGCGCAAGAACGTCTCGCGCCTGCTTGATGCCTTTCGGCTGCTCAAGCGCGAAACCAACCTGCCCCATACATTGGTGCTTGCCGGGGCGAAAGGCTGGTCTGTACAAACGCTGGAGCAGCAGATATACTCACTGGGTATTCAAAACGACGTGCGCTTTGTTGGCTATGTACCCGAAGCAGAAAAAACGCTCTGGTATCATGCCGCTGACCTTTTCGTCTACCCCAGTCTCTATGAAGGGTTTGGTCTGCCGGTCGCTGAAGCGATGGCCTGTGGTGTGCCAGTCGTCACCTCAAACGCATCCAGTCTGCCGGAGGTAGTTGGGGATGATGGCGCCTTTGGCGCCCGCGCCGCGCTGACGATAGAACCAACCGATACTGAATCTTTGGCACGCGCTATGCAGCAAGGATTGCGCGACAACGCCCTCCGCCAGCAATTCCGCGCGCGTGGTCTGGCGAGGGTGCAGCGCTTCGCACCCAGTCTAATTGTCCAACAAATTATTCAAGCCTATCAGGATGCCACGCACTTTACGTGACACTCGAAGGAGTGGAGTTGAGCCAGGGGAGGGAGCATATGAAAAAACAGCCAGTACAGTCCACCAGCAGGCCGGTGACATTACCTATTCCAGACCAACCCACACTACAGCTGCGCGCGCTGCGGTCATCGGGGCGCAGGCGTCCTCGGCCTCAGCGTTCAGCCACCCTGTTCCTCTTCCTGATAGGTGACACGCTCCTCATCAACCTGGCGTTTCTGAGCGCCTATTATATCCGTTACAATCTGACCAGCGAAGGCCCCGATTTTTATCCCACGCCCTACCAGGACTACATCTCCCTTGAAATCGGTATCACGCTCGGCATGCTCTTGATTCTCTGGCTGAAAGGCATCTACCAGATACGCCTCACCAGCCATTGGGTGAGTCATTTCTCGGCTATTCTTGGCGCGACCACCACCGGCCTGGTAACACTCAGCATCTACGAATACTTCTTTACTAAATCGTCGAATCTGCTCTTCTCCAGCAGCAACTCGGCCTCGCGCGGGTTGATTCTTTATACCTGGATCGGTACGACGTTCTTGCTCTTCCTGGGGAGGCAACTCGTCAGCATGGGGTTAGCGTTTGCGTATCGTCATGGCTTGCGGCGGGCGCGCCTGATCGTTATTGGCGCTGGCCGCCTGGGCAAAATGATGATGCAGCATATTGCCGCCACCCCACGCCTTGGCTATCACATCATTGGCTACATTGATGTCGAGGACACGCCCACGCCCCATTTCGGGCGCTTTAAGGCCCTGGGAAGCATCAGCGACCTGGAGAGCATTATCCACATCTACCATATTGATGAGGTCTTGATCGCGCTCCCTTCCAACCAGCATCAACAAATTGTGCGCAGCGTCCGCCTGTGCGAGCGCGCGGGCGCTGAATTCAAACTGATCCCCGACCTGCACGAACTCAGTCTCTCGCGCATTGATATAGACACCATCGAAGGCATTCCGCTCATCGGCATCAAAAGTGCTGGCATTAGCCCGTGGCAATATACCCTCAAGCGCGGCATGGACATCAGCATTGCCGGATTGATCCTGCTGCTTGGGTCGCCCATCTGGCTGCTCACTGCCCTGGCGATTAAGCTTGACTCCAGGGGGCCGATCCTGTTCAAGCAAGAGCGACTGGGGTATCAAGGGTTGCCGTTCATGCTCTACAAGTTTCGCTCCATGCACAACCGCGCCGAAAGAGCTATGGCGGGCCTGCGCCCACAGAATCAAATCAGCGGCCCCATGTTTAAGTTAAAAGACGACCCCCGCAGGACGCACGTAGGCAAGCTCATCCGCAAAACTAGCATTGACGAAATTCCGCAACTGCTTAACGTATTAAAAGGTGACATGAGTCTCGTTGGCCCACGCCCACCGCTTGGCAGCGAAGTCGCCCAGTATGAGGAATGGGAAAAAGGGCGGCTGGAGGTCCGGCCAGGAATGACGGGGCTTTGGCAGGTTCGCGGGCGCAGCGAACTGGACTTTGACGAAATGGTCCTGCTCGATCTCTATTATATTGAAAACTGGTCCTTGCGCCTGGATATACAAATCTTACTACAAACCATTCCCGCCGTCCTCTTCAGCCGTGGGGCCTACTGACAGGCCACGACGCTAACGGACGCGAGAGCAAGGAACCGGGAGCGCCAGGCAATCAGAAACAGGCCACCATGAAAGTTGCATTAGTCCACGACTACCTGAACCAGATGGGCGGAGCCGAAAGAGTCTTGCTGGCCCTGCATGGCCTCTATCCCCATGCGCCAATTTTCACCTCGATCTATGACCCTGAGCGCGTCGATCCCGCTTTTCGTCGGCTCGATATTCGCAGCAGCTTCATGCAGCGGCTCCCCTTCGTCAGCAAACATCACCAATCCTTTCTCATGCTCTATCCCCTGGCCTTTGAGCGCCTCGACCTGCGCGACTATGACCTGATCCTGAGCAGCAGCAGCGCCTTTGCCAAGGGTGTCGTCTCGCGGCCCGACGCGCTGCATATCTGCTACTGCCATACGCCGATGCGCTGGGCATGGTCCTACCAGGACTATATCGAACACGAAAAACTTTGCCCCCCGGCGCGCGTCTTCCTCCCCTTCTTCATTCGTCGCCTGCGCCAGTGGGACCAGGCCACCGCCGGGCGTGTTGACCATTTTATTGCCAACTCGCCAGGGGTAGCTCAGCGGATCGCCGCTTACTATCGGCACGATGCTACTGTCATCCCTCCGCCTGTGGAAACGGCGCGCTACAGCATCTCGCCGACCCAGGATGACTATTTTCTCGTGATCTCACGGCTGGCGCCCTATAAACGGATCGACATCGCCATTGAGGCGTTCAATCGCCTGCGTCTCCCGCTCAAAATCATTGGCGTCGGGCGCGACCGGGCGCGGCTGGAACGCTTTGCCGGACCAACCATCGAGTTTCTTGGCTGGCTTCCCGATCAGCAGGCGCGGCAGTATCTCGCGCAGTGCCAGGCGCTCATCCATCCTGGCGCCGAAGATTTTGGCCTGACCCCTCTGGAGGCCCAGGCAAGTGGCCGCCCGGTGATCGCCTATGGAGCGGGCGGCGCGCTGACCAGCGTGCTTGATGGCGTCACCGGCATCTTCTTTCATGAGCGCAGCCCTGGCGCGCTGGCCGAGGCAGTAGCAGCCTTCCGGCCCGATCAGTTTGATCCGCTGGTGATTCGTCGCCACGCCGAAGACTTTGACATCGCTCGCTTTCAGCGGCGCATCACCGAATTCATTGACGCCAGGGTCCGTTCTGGCACACGAGCGCAGCAGGTTAGCACCCGCCAGGTGAGCGTTCCGCGCCTGCCGTCTCCTGCCTCCTGATCTCATATAACAAAGCCCCGGCTGCGACACTGACATTGAGCGAACTGGCCGTACCCCACATCGGGATGCGCGCCACCACATCGGCCATCTGGATAGTCTCCGGGCGCAGCCCCTCGCCCTCATTGCCCAGCAGCAGCGCCAGAGGCCGCCGGTACTCCAGCGACCAGAAAGAGGCGCCGCGCCTGGCGGTAGTCGCAATCGTCCAGATGTGCCGCGCCTTTGCCCACTGGACAAACGCTTCGACGCTGGCAGCGCGGGCAAGGGGTACACGAAAGATCGTTCCCATACTGGCTTTCAGGCATTTAGGGTGGGTCGGATCGGTACTGGAGCCAACCACCGCCACACCGGTACCGCCAATCGCATCCATCGTGCGCAGCAGTGTCCCAAGATTGCCCGGGTCGCGCATCTCTTCGGCCATCACCACCAATGCGTCTGGTCCGGCAGGCAGGGATTCCAGACTCAGCGGCGACCAGCGCACAATCGCCGCCAGGCCCATCGGGTTATCGCGGTCTGAAAATTGCTCAAAGCTCGCCCGCGCAAACTCCACCACCAGCGTCCCTGCTCCTTGCTGCTCGTGAACCATCCGCTGAGCCACTTCACTGCGCAGCAACTCGGGGCTGACCAGCAGAGCCTCCACACTCAACCCGCTTTCCAGCGCATCCAGCACCGGGCGAATACCTTCCACATAGCACACGCCCTCCTGCTCTCGATAGCGGCGTGTTGCCAGACGCCGCACTCGCGCCTCCCAGCGACGTGTCTCCGGGCGCATAGGCTTTCTCCTGCCTCTCTTATAGCGGCTTACCCTCTTTGGAGGGTATTCTTCATTATATCGTGTTGGGATGACAAGCAAACATGAGTCATCCCGAATTCTCTCTGCTGTGTTGTTTTGCTGGCAGGATGCGCGAAGGCCGCCTGTGTAGCGCCGCCGGGACGGCGGCCAAACGCTGGCACGTGGAAACGCTGAACGGGCAGCCCTGGTCGCCAGTGAGGCGTTCAGCCGCCGTCCCGGCGGCGCTCCGCTCGGTACGGTGCGGCTTTCCGCCAGCGAAGCTACCAGCCAGGAGCATTGACCAAGACGGTCTAGAAAATCCGGGATGACCCATGCCTTCGGTGGGTGACATACGCGGGTGGCTGCTTCGCCTAAAGGTCTTCAGGAGGGTGGCCCAGGGCGATATAGACAGCGGCCCCGGTATCGGGGGCGATACCGGCGGGAATCAAAGCAACCACTTCTCCTAGACTATCTGAATTCAAGGCTGCTGCCACCAGGGCGCTGCTTTGCTGCGACGAGTCTGGCTGCATGCGCAACAACTGCCCCAGATACAACTGCCCCAACTGCTGCGCCCAGTTCTCCAGCGCCGCCTGATCTACCCCGTCCCGCTGGTCGGCGGTAATCCAGAAAATCAACCCATTGGCTTGATAGAGCAGTTCCGCCTGTGTCCCATAGCGCCATACAATCGCCTTCTGCCGATACATCCATTGCCCATCAATATAAAGTGCCGGTTGGCCGCTAACATGCGCGGGATGAGCCGCCCCCTGCGCCACCACCTGCAACACCGTTGCTCCAGGGGCCGGGCGGAACTCCCGCACCAGCAGGCTTCCACGGCCTATACTGTTAGGCCGACTATATTGCAGTTCAACAACGGGACCATTGGCCCAGGGCTGGCCGATGTGCAAAACCATGCTCTGGAACCCATAGCCGTTCAGGGTCGGCCCCAGCCAGAAAACATCAAAGGGGACATTCTGGTGTACAGACAGAAGAGAGATTTCCTGAACCTGCTCCTGGGGGGACAGGGTGGGGTGTGGATAGCGCGGAGCGACCTGGACACCGGTCTGGCCCAAGAAAATGCGCAGCCCCTGAGCAAAGGAGGGAGCGACAGTAATCAGCGAGAGCAGCATTACCGCCAGCAGCGTACCCAGCGCCGCCGTCCTTGGCGCTCGTCCCAGAGGAAGGAAGCCGCGCGGACGGCGCGTCAAAACTGGCTCATCGCCAGCAAACAGGCGCCGAGGCAGTTGCAAGCGGCGCAGGACGCGATAAGTCACACGATGCGTCAGATTGCTAGGAGCAATCCAATCCCCTGGCTGCGTGGTCAGGGTCTGAACAAAGCGCGGAGGCAACTGCTCTTCTTCGAGGGGGAAAAGACTCTGCAAATCGCGGGCAAGGGCCAGCTCCTCAGCAGAAAAATCGGCGGGCGATAGCTGCCCCCCCTCCGTCACCAGTTGATCCCCACCTGAGTCTGCTGCGCCCATCTGGTCAGCCAGCAAGAAGGTATCATCTTCAGCCTCTGCCGAAAGATACCACTCCATCTCCGACTCCTCTGGTCCCTGGTTGGCATCAGAGAAGAAGTCAAAATCATTTGGTTGTTTTGAGCCGGGTACCATGAACCTGCTCCCGAAGAACCTCTCGGAGGCTCTTGCGCACACGCCACAGCCGCGTATCTACCGCGTGCTTGGACAAGCCCGTGCGCAGCGCGATCTCGTCGAAGCTGGCGAGCTGGAAATACCGTAAATAGACCAGCAAGCGATCAAGATCCGGCAAACGCTCCAGAGCGCGGCGCACTTCATCGCGGCGTTCGCGCTCCTCCAGCAGCGTATCAAGACTGGTATCTATTCGCTGGTTCATACTGGCTCTCTCGGTGTTCAGATCATCGAAACCAGGGAGATCCTGGCTGGCGCTTTGATCGGTCAGTTGACTCATCACCAGCGACCCGGACGGGTTTCGCCGCATGAGATGGCGGCGCCGATCCAGGGCAATATACTTGGCGCGCATGGTGAGCCAGGTACGCAGCGAACCCCGTGCCTGGTCGAAGGAGTCGAAATCTTGCCAAACAGTGACGAAGAGGTCATTCACACACTCTTCGGCATCCTGTATCGAACCCACTCCTTCTAAAACCAGGCGAATGAAATAAAAAAGCTCATGGGAATACTGTGCAATCAGGGTTTCCAGAATGCGCTGATTGCGTGCGCGCAACCCCTGAATGAGTCTATGCTCATCCAACCAACCGTCTTGCACCATGCCTCTCCTTGTGGAATTTCGCCGGGACGCCAGGCGCCATTGCCTCGCGCTGGTGGTCAGGCGCCATGCCTGCCGGTTTCTCCTTGTGTGCATCCGACCTGGTGCAGATCTCGTCTCAGTGTCCTATGCCTGCCCGACAGCGAAGAAGACGCCTTCATCCTCTTCTACTGACAAGACGGCAACTACTAGAATATACGTCATCAGTAAAAAGAAACTCACACCCGGTTCGGTTTTTTAACGGGAGCGTCGTACAAGCTCATCTTACCTGAATCTAGCAAAAAGTCAAGAGGGTTCTTGCCGGTTTGCTGAAACCATCCGTACTATGAAAGAGAGGTCTTGTTGCCAGTTTCCTGAGGACATGGTACACTATATGCGGAAGCTCGGAGCAAGCAATCCCATCGTGCAGCAAGTGCCCGTGGGGCTATCTCGCTGATTCCATGTCGCGCTCGCATCATTTCTGCCGGAGACGGCCACAGCGGGCCAGCGCGCCCATCCGTAGGGCAGCTACCAATGACGTGAGGCGCCTTGATTGCAGAGGATACCCTGTGACCAAACGAATTCTGGTGGTTGACGACAAAGCTCATCTGCTGCGCTTGATGCGCATGATTCTGGAGGATGAACACTATCAGGTTTCTATCCTTCAGGAAGGCCGAGGAGCCTTTGATCGTGTGAAGGAAAGCTTGCCCGATCTGGTGATCCTGGACCTGAAACTGGCTGACTCATCGGGTCTGGATATACTCCGCGATCTCAAGGCTGATCGCGCCACCGCGGACATCCCGGTTATCGTCTACACAGCCGCTGTTCTGGAGGCCGAAGAGGTTTCGCAGCTCATCGCCAGCGACCCGTCGCGCTATCATGGCGTCCGAGTCCTGCAAAAGCCATTTGAACTGGACGCGCTGCTGGGGTTGGTGCAGGAAGTGTTGGGCGCGGGTGATCTCTGTTGAGCAGAGCCGCCCGCCTGGCCCGTCTTTCTTAAGAAACCGCTCCAAGAATCCGCGCCGCAGCGCAGCGCAGGCTACAGATGAGAACTGGTTGACTATACCACGTCGGCAGGGAAGCGCTCCTTGCCGACGCCGTTTGTTGTGTTCTTGCTTATTGGATACAACAACGCACCAACAGCGTATCGTACCGTCATATTGCATGGAGATCAACAGAAAGGATGTATCACTAATGAGTCGTCGCGGTTCTGGTTTCTTCCTTGGCCTGGTGCTGGGGGTTGTGGTTGGCGCAACGCTTGCCATTCTGTTCGCGCCGCAGGAAGGCGAAAAGACGCGCAACCTGCTTCTCGATCAAAGCGGTGATCTGCGCAAGCGCACTGAAGGCGCCATTGACCAGCTCTCTGATCAGGCAAGAGATCGCTTTAACAAAGCGGTGGCTGCCGGGCGCGAGGTCTATAGTCAGACCAAAGAGGATCTGAGCGCCCGCTACAACCGCGCCAAGACCGGCGAATACTAATTCAGCGCAATGCCGATCTCGGCCAGACTATCATGATAGGGGTACAAGGCCCGCGCAATCATTTGCCGGGCCTTCTCTTCGCCCAGCAATGCCGCGCAGCGCCGCTCGAAATCGGTGATGAGCAAGACGAATGCCGACGCCACCTGCGGCACTGACTGTGTCAGCATCTCGTGTTGCCGCAGCTCGCGCAGCCATCCCTGTCGATCCACCTGGAGCAATCCCAGCACATCCGACTCTCTACTTCGCTCCGTCAGGACATGCTGGAGGATATTCTGCGCCTGCCGCTGACCAAAAAGGTGTCCGACACTTTCCAGCATTGCGTTCACCACCTCCACCAGCATCTCCCATTGCCTGGCCGCAAGCAGCACCTCTGCCGTACCCGGTACCACCGGACCAGGGAGCGGGCTTGCTGGCATGGGGCCAGAAAAATTCCGCTGAGGCGGCGGCGGCCTATACGCAGGCCGCTGGATTTCCCCTAACGAGAGCAGCGCACCAATCCTCGGATCAAGCTGATCTGGCGCTCGTAGGGGCAAAGTTGGTATCACGGGCAATCGCGCTGGCGTTGCTGGAGACAAAGACCGCGAACGAGGGGGCAATGGAGCAGGCGGCGCTGGCTGGGCAGGCATCTGCGAGGTGAACCGTGGTACTGCCTCCACCACACCGCGTTGTTGCAACAGCAGGAGGGTACGGTGGAAAAAATCCTGCTGCGCGGCTGTGACTGTCTGGCGTTCAGACAACACCCCCGCATCGAAGCGGACCAGTCCCTCGCTCCAGCCAGCCAGATCGACCAGAGCATCATCAATGCTGGCGCGGCTCCCTGCAAGATGCACCAGTTGACCTTGCTCAAAATAGAGATGAAGCGTTCCTATTCGCACTGTATTGCGCAACGCCAGACGGCCATTTCCCCCTGTGGCGCGAATTCTAGCGACCATCGCTCCTAGATTTCGCAAAGACTCTTGCCGATCAATGCTCATGTATTTCCCTGGTTATATGAAGGACAGCATTGTACGCAATACATCTACTCCAGACAACCCTTTGCATTCAAATCACGCCAATTATACATCATCGCATCGCTCCACTGCCTCCCCATAGTACTCATCGGAACAGGTCAGTCGTCTGGCAGCGTTGCGCCGCTCAGCCAGGCGGCGCATCGGGCGCTGCTGGCGTCACGGGATCGGGCGGCGTCGAAAGATCGCCACCTGCCGGAACCGTGACGCCTATTTGTTCTGAGGCCACCGGAGGCCCCGACTGCTGCCCTGAAGGCGGCGCTCCAATGCTATAGTCAGTAGTACTATAGGGTGCACCCTTATTGAGTCCTGGACCATAACCCGCGTAAGCGCCTCTCCCCCGCAAACTGCGCCGCCTGAGCAGTATAAACCCAGCAACAGCAAAAGCCAGAATCAGCGCCACGATCAGCGCGATCCCCCAGCCTGGCAGCTTGCCAGGAGCAGGCTCGTGGGCTGCCTGCGCCTTCGTATAATTGACATAGAGCTGGACGCCCTTGAAATTGGGATACAAACGCGCGATCTGCGTATATTGAGCATAGGCATCGTGCCAGTGGCCCGGCGCACTGCTCGCGCAGGCATCATAGGCAGCCGCCCACCGCTCATCAAACGCATCCTGGGCCAGACTCACTTTCGCCTGCTGCGCCATGCTCTTCGCTGCATTCCCCATTTGCAATAAGCCAGCCTGCCCGCTGCCGTTACTATTTCCAGCAGCAAAGCTCACCACCCCTACTAGCTGTCCATCCGCGTTCAGCGCCGGGGCGCCGCCATTGCCCTGCTCTACGTTCCCATCCACCAGAACAAGCTGCGAACTATCTTGAGCGGTCTTGAAGGCGCTCACCATGACCGTTTTCACTGAAGCCGTTAGGAAATTGTTCGGGTCAATTAAGCCATTAGACTGCGGCAGGTCCGCGCTGTCAGGATAGCCTATGATCGTCAAGGTATCACCCTGAAAGATCTGACTTGAATCGCCCAGCGGAATCGTGGGCAGGTCGCGCAAGCCATCAACGTGCAGAAGTGCCAGGTCGTTATTGGCCTGCTGGTTTGGCAAACCTGGCGCCAGGATCGTCAGCGGATAACTTTGCAGGTTTTGCGGTGAACTCGCCTCGGTTGGGCCGCTGTACTGGCTGCTCAGGTAGAGAACTGAGCGAGGTGTCTCAATGCTGGGCCGCCAGATGAAAGAATCGGTGAGCAGTTGATTGAGAACATCGGCGGCTGTCACGGTCTGGCTCGGATTAGAATCATTGAGCGCCTGCGCAATGTCGGGCGCCGCGCGCGCGGCCAGTAACAGGTCAAGCGCGTTCTGGGACTCGTTCACCGCGCTATTGGCAGTCAACACATCCCCATTGGCCGAGATGAATGCCCCTGAAGCCGTCGTCGAAAGCGTATACGTGCCGCCTCCCTGGGGAAAGGTCACGCCAGTGCCATCAGCAGTCGTATAGAATAGCTGCGCCTGATAGGTGGTGGCAATCCGCACCACCGCCGGGAGCGCCAGAGCGACCCCGCGCCTGGCCGCTGTGCAGAGTCCGTTGCCGACGAAACTCGCCGCCTGAACCGTCGCCCCAAACGTCAGCACACTCGCCCCAACGCCCAGCAGTAAGCTAACTGCAATTCGGCAGAACCATTCCCGGCGTTGGGCGCGCTTCAGCATGCGCATGCCATTCATACTCTTCATCCCCTTTTTCAGTTCATACGTCTAAGAAAAAGGCCGCTCCTATCATATCATCTCCTGCTCCTCTTGTCTGTACCAACCTCAAGCAGATTATCCCCAGGAACGGGGGCAGGAACAGGTGGCCGCTCGTTTTCGTAGTGACGCCTGCCAGCGTCTAATTTATTGGCGGAGCCACCTCTTTGCAGCCCTTGCGCCTGGGCGCATTCTCGCGCTATAGTTACAGAACCAATAGGCAACGCGATCTCCCCACGCCAGCAAAAGTACTGCCAATACAAGGAGATCAGGCTTGAATAACGCGCTCCAAAGAGAGGCTCTATGCAATTTTTAATAAATCTTCACATCACCATGTTCTTCGCCCTGGTTGTTGCCGGAACCATCTGTACCATCTGGGGTCTGGCACTGTTCATCGCTCGCAATCAGGCCATGAAGAAAGCGGCTCCAGAGGGCGCAAGCGCCAGCGAGCAGCAGGACGCTGCTGGCAACACGCCAGCAGCTACCGAGACACCTGCGCAGCCACGCCAGCCCCTGATTAACCCGATCTTTAGCAGCGCGCTGCGAGTCACAGCGGGGCTGGCGCTCCTTCAGGCTATCATCGGGGCCGCGCTCTTTCTCATCGGCAATCGCCCACCAGATCAGTTGCATTATGTCTATGGCCTGGTCGTGCTGTTCGCTATTCCAGCGGCCCTGATCTACCTCAGCGGCAAACCAGAACACATCCGGCGCGATTTGCTTATGCTGGCTTTCGCCGCGCTTGTCGTGGCGGCAGCGGCTGTGCGGGCTGCTCTGACCGGCGGCTTCCAGTTCTAGCCGCTTGAAGCCGCGCAGGTCCATTTCCATTTTCTGAAAGCCGCGCCAGAAGTACGTAGTATCGGGTATTGGTGGTCTGTCGCCAGCGGAGGCAACGATGCGCGCACGCTTTATTCACCTGGCCGATGTCCATCTCGGCTATGACCAGTACGGCTCTAAAGTTCGCTACAACGATTTTGCCAGGGCGTTCCAGGATATTTTGGATGACGCCATACGGCGCAACGTTGATGCGGTTCTGATTGCGGGCGATCTTTTCAACAAGCGCGCCATTGACGCGCAGACCTTGATACAGGCATACGATTGCCTTCAGAAGCTGAAAAAGCAGCGCATCCCCGTCATTGCCATCGAGGGCAACCATGACCGCTCCTATTATCGGGATGGCCGGTCCTGGCTCCAGTTTCTGGCCTGGCAGAACCTCCTCTCCCTGCTCAACCCTGTCATGCGCGATGGCGCGCCTCAGCTTGCGCCCTGGGACGCCAGCACCCTGCGCGGCGCGTATATCGATCTGCTCGATGGCCGCCTGCGCATCTATGGCCTGCCCTGGTTTGGCGCCAGCACAGCGCGCGTCATTGAAGGTCTCGCTGCTGGTCTCAGACAGGCCCGCGCCGATGAAGACCAGCAAGGTGTCGAGTACCGCGCCGTGCTGATGCATACTGGCATCGAAGGCATTGTGCCTCAACTGCATGGCCTGCCCACCCAGGCGCAGCTTGAGCCGCTGCATGGTCTGGTTGATTATCTGGCGCTGGGCCATGTGCATAAGCCCTTCGAGCGCGCGGGCTGGATATACAACCCCGGCTCAATCGAGACCTGTAGCGCCGAAGAAGCCGCCTGGGAAGATCGCGGCTATTACTATGTCGAGATCGACACCGGGGGAGCAGCAGCGAGCGACCAGGAAGCCGAAGGGCAGAAGCATACGGCGCATCATCTGATTAATCAGCGGCGGCCCTTCTGGCGCTTCACTTTCCGTGTTGATGGTATCAGTGAGCCTGACCTGCTGGCAGAACGTTTCGAGGAGTTTTGTCGCCAGGAGGCCGAGAAGATAGCAGACAATGGCCTGGAACCCGTTGTCCATGTCATGCTGCTCGGCATCCTTGATTTTGATGCTGGCTCATTAGAGTTGGCGCGCCTCGAAGAGATCATCGAAACTCATTTTCATCCGCTCGTCAGGCGCGTCCATAATCTGACTCGTGATGTGGATTTTGACCCCGATGATGAGGGCCTGGATGGGCGCAACCGGGATACCTGGCATCAACTTGAACACAAAATCTTTCAGGACATCCTCTCACGCGATGCCCGCTATCTTCCTGCCGCCAACGATTGGGCCAATACCCTCTCTGAACTCAAGCAACTGGCCCTGCAAGGCGAAGACCCCGCCGCCATCGCCACGCGGCTGCGCGAAGCGCGCGCCCGGCTCTTGCGGCGCGGCTGATGCCACATCCTGTTGAATCGTTGTTGCGTGCAGCGTTCAGCGGGATAGAGCGGAGAAACGCAGGGGCGCTGGCTGAGATGTGTTCAGCCAGCGCCCCTGCGTTTCTCCTTCTGCCGCCTCGCTAGGAGCGAACTATCTTGAGCAACTGCCACGCGGAAAGGCCCGCCGCAATCAAGCCAAAGGCCGCGCCCACTGCCAGGCCGACTGGTACTGCCCAGTCAGGGTACCCTGTCGCCTGCAACGAGCCTGCCGGGATAAAGACCGCCAGGAACGCAGCGCCCCCCATAACGAGCGCGATAATCAGGCTGATCAGCGTCACGCCGGTGATGCTGAAGAACCGCCCCAGGCCCAGCGCGCCCGATTGCACGCCGCGCACATAGCCAAAGATCAACGAGCCGACCAGCGCCAGCAGAACTGCCGCCACCAGCCAGTGTCCGGCTACCGGGATAGCGTTCAGGCCAAAGAGAATCGCCAGCGCCACCACCGCAATTGCCACTGGCGGCCCCCAGGAGCCAAACCTGCTGAAGAAACTAAAAAAGGTAATCACTACACCCAGCGGCCACGCGATAAACCCTGGACGCCCGGATGATCGCTGTGCCAGCGCATAAGCGCCCGCCGATTGCCGAAACCTGTTCTGCTTCAGATAAATCTGGCCGCGCAGCCCATACAACTGAGCCGGAGGGATAGGCGCGTTCAATTCTTGCGCTTTGTCCAGCGCCTGCTCTGCCTCGTCTGCCTGTTTCAACTTATTCAGCGAGAGCGCCAGTGTAAAATAGGCTGGGGCCAGGTCTCGCTTCGCGCGGGTAGCAGCGCGCGAAGCCTCCGCAGCGCCCTCGGTGTCGCCATCTTGCAAAAGGATTAGCCCGCGAACCAGATGGGCTTCCGCCAGACGCGGGTCCAGCTTGATCGCTTCATCGGCAGCCGCCTTCGCCTCTTTCATGTGACGCTGCGCCATCGCCACCTCGGCAAGCTGCACTCGTGGTTTCGCATCGCGCGGCCTTAAGGCGCACGCCTTACGCGCCGCCGCTTCCGCGCGTACCAGCGCCGCCCGGTTTTGGGTCTGAGAAAGCGCCGCAGCGAGCGTCAACTGCGCGTCAGCGTTGTTTGGCTGGGCATCCGCCGCCCGCTGCGCGTGCTCAGCCGCCTCATCTGCCTGCTGCAATTGTAATAACGCCTGCGCCAGCACCAGCCGCGCCATAAAATCATCGGGCTTACGCTCCAGCCGACGACGAGAGAGCCGCTCGGCTTCATCAAATCGGCCTTCACCAAGGGCCTGCCGCGCCCGCATCACCGGGTTGCCCCCGCCTCCCTGCATCGCTCCGCCGCCCCCGAATTGTCCAGCAATTCGCGCCATATTCCTCACCCCTGCGCCATGCCATCGAGGGCTTCAGGTTTCAATGGCATGTGCTGTTGATACATAGACCACGTATGATAAACGAGTCAGCGTATGCTGACCCAGGAAAATCTGCCCTATTATAGCACGCGCGGCATCCCTATGACTCTGCGGTTATACCCGTCGGCGGCTTTTGCTCAGGGCTTTCGAGGAGAAAGAGAGTCCCAGATCGTTGCGGGCCGCGAACTCCTGGAAGAGGCGATAAAACTCCTCGCGGTCACGCAGAGAGATCACAGCCACCGCGTCAGCCGCCTCGATGGCGTAGGGATAGCCATTGCCGATAATCACTTCAGCGCGCACGACATCCAGCGCGGCGTCGAGTATACCTTCTTCCAGCATCCAGCGCGGAAACTCCAGCCGCGCCGGGGGGCGATGGCTCACCGTCTGCATATACACAAACGCAACCTGCTCGTGAAAGCGCCCATAGCCGCCCAGCACGTCGCCGCGCGCCGAGATAAAGGCCGGAGTGCGATCACCCCATTCCAGCGCCCCTTGCCAGAGCAAGGCGTCGTGCAGATGCTTGGTTTCAGGTAACTGATCGAAGAGCCGCCCCAGCAGCGTCGTCACATCGCGCGCGTAGCTCGTATCAATATAGCCGATCAGCGGCACGTGGCAGTTTTGCGAGGCATCCAGCAGTGACAGCGCCGCCGAAACATAACGCTCTCGATAGAAGGGTGGCATCGTCAAAGCAAACGAAACTACCAGCGAGCCATCGTAGAAGACCAGCGGAAACGCCCCGCGCGCCTCGGCTGGCCGCTCCTGATAGCGACGCATCCAGTTGACCAGCGCCTGCGTCTCCAACTCAAAGCGGCGCAGGTTCACCATCTGCTCAGAGTACGCAAAGCTTTCATGATGTGCGCGCCCTGGCGCCTGCCTGCTCTGCCCGCTTTCTGTACCTGCGCCATTCTGGTCGGAGGAGGATTGCCCCTGCGCAGGGGCGCGCTGGCTCTGGTTTTCGCCCTCGGCCAGATCGGCGGGCGAGAGGACTTCAACCAGCACATCCTTCACATACGGGCGGGCCGGGTCATGGGGGTTCTCAAAAAGGCCCACCTGGATCAGTCCCACCGGCAAGGAAGCATCGCGCCAGGGCGGAAGCTGGCTGCCATCAACGGCCAGCGTCGTAATGCCGCGAATGCCTTCGGCCCAGGCGCGCGATTGCTGATGATGCTCGAACTGCTCCCGAAAGTTCATGGCGGGTATCAGACTCCCGGCAGGGTCGCCCACCAGCGCCCGCCAGCGATCATACTCCTGCGTCGGCAGAGCGCCCGCTGGCGCGGCATCCGTCCGCCCAGCCAGCTTTGCGCTGATGCTCGCAGCGGTGGGGTAGCGCGGCCCAAGCTGACGCAGCGCCTCACGGTAGCCGCTGATCTGCTTGCCAAAATCAGCGCCGAATCCCTGAAAATGTTCGCGCTTCTCGGCCAGGGCCGCCAGCACCTTGGAAGCGTAGAGCATCAGATTCTCCCCTGCGGTTCTTTAGTCGCCCGCGCCATCGAAGCCAATCTCCGCGAAAGCGCCTGCCAGCGCCAGATCACCATCGCTCACCACCGTTTCGCCGTCGCGCTTTTGCAGATAGATGACGCTATCCAACCCCTGCTCGAAGGTATCATCATGGCTGATCACGATCAACTGGTTAAAGCCGCGCACCCGCCGAATCTGCTCGGCCAGATTGCCGCGCCGCAGCTCATCCATATTCTGCGTTGGCTCGTCAAAGAAAGCCACATCCAATTTTGCCAGCGTCTTCAGCAGCGCCAGCCGCACCGCCAGCGCGGCGCTCATTTGTTCGCCGCCGCTCAATTGGGCAAAACTGCGTTCCTGGCCGCGTGTGCGCAGCACGATCTCGTAGTCTTCTTGCCAGGAAAGCTCCACCGAGCGGTCCCCCAGAATATCGCCAAAGATGCGGTTGGCCCCTTTGGAAATCTGCTTGAGCAGTTCCTTCATCACGTGCGGCCCAGCGTCTCTGATCGTCTCGCGGAACTGCTGAAGCATTTCGCGTGTCTCGCCTACCTCCGCATGTTCAGCCTTCGCCGCTTCTAGTTCGGCCAGCTTATCCTGTGCCTGAGCGATCTGCTGCTCTTTCTTGCCAATTTCCTCGCGCAGAGCGCGCAGCTTCTCGCGCAACCCGGCCTGCGCCTCAAGAAGGTCATCTAAATGCTGCTGGACCTCCGCCAGCGCCTGCGGATCATAGTTCGCCGCCTTTTCGGCATAACGCTGATCCGCCAGCGCATATTGTTCGTATGCCTGGCGCTCACTCCCCAGCGCGGCGTCATAGGCGCGCTGGCGCTCTGGAGTTTTGTCGGCCATCTGCTCATACGCCAGATAGGTGTGATAGCCAGCGCGGCTCTGCTCAGCCTGTCTGTTCAGCCCCGCAATGCGTTCGTCCAGCCCGGCATAGGGCGCTAGCTGCGCCTCAAGCGCGGCCAGCGCCTCATCCGCCAGCGTGACCATCTGGCTCGCCTTGTTCAAGGCGTCCCTGGTGTCTTGCTCCTGCGCGGCAATCCCTTCCTGCTGAGCATAATCGCGGCGTGGATCGCCCAACTTGCTCAACTTCCCGGCAGCTTCCATCTCGCTCGTGGGAGCGTCCGCCAGGGCAGCCTGCTCGGTGCGCAGAGCCTCCAGCTTCCGTGTCTGTTCGTCCAGATGGCGTTGCAGACTTTCTTGCTGACTGATCAGCCCCGCCAGCATGCGCACCTGCTTATCAGCCTCATCGCTCCGCTTCCAGAGCGCCTGTAGCTCGATCAACCGCTCTGCGCTCTTGCTGGCCGCCTTGAGCAGCGCCGCCAGTTCACGTTCACGAGCCACCAGGCGCTGAACCTCCTTGTGTGTGCGCGCTTGCTGGTCCTGGGCATTGAGCAAATGCTGACGATATTCATCCAGCCGATCAACGAAACTCTTCTTTGTGCGCAGTTCCTGCACCTGCTGGTCGAGTTCGGCTTGCTTCGCCTCCAGCGGCCCAAGAGCGGCTTGATCCCGCGCGATCAGCCCATCGAAATATATCTCCAGGCTCAACAGCCCTTTTTGGCGGATATTCAGGCATGGCTCTTTCAAGAACGGGCAATGCCCCCCGGCAGACTGAAGTTTCGATTCGTTGTGGCGCTTGATATTGCCTGACAGCAAGATCACCTGCTGGCGCAGCTCGTTCCAGGCGGCCTCCAGCCCAGGCAGCGTCGCCACTACAGACTGGTTCGCCAGGAGTTTAGCAACATCAGCCTGGCTTTTTTCGACGATGGCGTCAGCTTTCTGGCGCAGCGCCTTCTGTTCGGTCAGGCTGTCGCGCGCCTCCTGCAACTCACGCTCCCAATCATTGCGGCGCTGATCCTCCAGGCGCAGCCGCTCGACCTCAGCCTGGCGCTCGTCCAGCAGCGCAGCCTCGGCCCGCTGCGCTTCAATTGTCGCAATCTGGCGCGTCTGCCGGTCTAAGTCCTCCACAAGACGAGCGCGTTCTGCCTCCAGCCCTTTCACCTCTTGCTGCACGTCGCGCAGCCGTTTGATGTCTTGCTGCGCCGCGCGTATTTGCTGCTCCAGTCGGGCTTGCTGCTCCACCAACGGAGCCAGTTTCTCCATCTGCTGGAGCGCCGCTTCCGCCCGCTCCAGTTGCGTCTCAGCATGCCCCACCATCACACGCGCCTTGGTGCGCTCTTGCTTCTGTATCGCCTGCTGCTCCAGCAGCTTCTGCCGCGCCTGCTGCTGCTCGTGGGCCAGGCGCAGATCAACTTCGGCTTGCAGATAGAGCGTATAATCCTCGGCGCTCTCTTCAAGTTTGCGCTGCGCCGCTTTCGCCTCGTCCAGATCGCACTTAGTCTGGTCGAGCGTCTGCTGGTTCAAGCGCCACTCATGCTCGGCCCCCTCCCAATCTCTCTTTAGACCCGCCACCTCCTCGCCCAGCCGCCGTAACTTATCGCGCTGTTTTTCAGCCTGGCCGCGTTCGTCCTCGATTGCCAGAACCCGCTGTGTCCCGACATCACGTTCGGCTCGCTGCGCCTCCAATTCCTCGCGCCAGACGGCCACATGGGCCGTTTCGTTCTCCAGTGCCTTCACCTGCGCGTCCGCATCACGCTCCAATTGTTGCAGGTGGTTGCGGGTGTCCAGCAGTTTATCGAACGCCTTACGATAGTCCTCGATCTGCAAGAGCGCATCGAATTTGCGCTTGCGCAGCGCAGGCGCAGCCAGAAAATCGCTGGTAAAAGTCCCCTGCTGCACACCCAGCGCATCGGAGAAAAAAGCGCCCAGTTCGATGTCGCCCGGCACAGGCAGATGCTCGCGCAGCCAGTCAAGCACATCAGCTTTCTGCTCCACCAGGCGCTTATCAATCTGGGGGTCATAGACATACCAGACGGATGGCGTTCCACAACGCCGCACCACCTCATACTCCTCATGATCCACTCCCGACTCGAACGTCACGCTTACCTGGCCGCTGCGTTCACCTTCGCGCACAAACTGCGTCTGGTTATAGGGCAGATAATCAAACAACGCAAAACCAATTGCCTCGACCAGCGTTGTCTTCCCCGCGCCATTCTGGCCGCGAACAGCCGTTGTACCCCGCCGCAGTTCAATGACGGCGCGGCGATAGCTCTTGATATTTTCTAGCTCAACTCTGGTAATCAACATGGCAGCATATCCCCTGGCACCAACGCACGAAAAACTCTGGTTTTATGAAAATTTCTCAAAGAGGTTTGCAAAAGCGGTAATCTACATGCCACACAGCCGCCAGCATTGCGCGACGATCAGCGCATTGCCCATCAAGCATTATAGCATAGCCGCCGGGCTTTCCTGGCTGCCTCACCGATAAAAAGCCACTTGCGTATCCTTGAAGCGGTCTGTTACAATGGAGGGGCAACGCGGGCAAACTGGCATCCTTCCTGTGAAGAGGGATCGCCCGCCACTGTGGAGGAGCAATCATGAGCAATCCGTATCCGCCACCTTATGGCTCGGACCCCTATCAGCAGGGCTACTCGCAGCCGCAGGGCGACTACTCGCAATATTCGCAGTCCCAGTATAATCAAGCGCCAGGCTATGGGCAGCCTGCCTATGGGCAGCCCGCCTACGTGCAGCCGGTGATGGTTGCGCAGAAGCAAACCAACAACAAAGCCATCATCTCACTTATCCTGGGAATATGCTCGTTTGCTGTCGCTGGAAACCTGCTGACTGGCATTCCCGCCATTATCTGCGGCCACATGGCGCTGAGGGAGATCAACGCCAGCGGCGGTCTTCAGGAAGGCCGTCCTCTGGCAACGGTTGGCCTGGTGCTTGGGTATGTCGCCACCGCAGGCACCCTGGCTTTCTGCCTCTTCTTTCTCTTCGCCGTTATCCTGGCAGTAGGCAGCACTCCCAGCTAACCTTCAGCCCGGACATTCATGAACATTATCACCCAGAAGGGAACAGCGCCAGGGGTGCGCTGCCTCCTGGGTGTGGCTCTTCCTGGCGCGCATAACCCTTATCGCCTGCCCCGCGCTTTCCCGCGCCAGCAGAGCCATCCCGGAGAATTAGCGCCCATTCCTTGCATCTGCCGCGCGTCTCGTACAATGAGCATGAAGCGCAAACCGTTGGAAAACGTTATTATATGAGTATTAGCCGTCTTTTATTCAGGAGAGATGTTCATGAGCAATCCGTATCCTCCCGATCCTTACGGCTCCTCATCAAGCTATGATCCCTATCGTCAGCCGGAGAACTCCTACCCTCAATACAACCGGCCGGAGAACTCCTACGGGCAATATAGCCCGCCGCCGCTCTACGCGCCGCCAGCGCAGCCAGTATACATTCAGCCGGTCATCGTCGGGCAGCAAACGAACGGCAAGGCAACCGCTGCCATGATCCTGGGACTCCTGGTATTTGTCGCCTGGTTCCTTACTGGCATTCCCGCCGTCATCCTGGGCCATATGGCCCTGGGGGAGATCAATGCCAGCGGTGGCATGCAGGGTGGCCGAGGTATGGCAATTACCGGGCTGGTGCTGGGCTACATCTCTATCGCTGGCCTGGGATGTATATGTCTCCTCTTCCTCCTGGGCGCGCTTAGTCCAGGAGCCAGCCCGCGCTACTAGGGCGCAGCGGCGCAGCGGTCGCTTGGTGAATTGCAGGCGGCAAAGCAAGCCGCCGCCCCGTGTATATTTCTTGCACAGATCAGGCAAACTCGATAGTGAGGTTAGCCTGCGGAAATGTTTCATTCATGACGACCACCTCAGAAGAGATACGCCTGATCGTCCTGCTGCTGCTCATCTCGCTGGGGGTTGCCCTGGCCGCGCGATGGGCCAGGCTCCCCTATACCCTGGGATTGGTCGTTGTCGGGCTGGGCATCGGGTTCTTTCACCTCTTGCCAGATATCATCCTTACCCCTGATCTCGTGCTGCTGATCTTTCTGCCTCCGCTGCTCTTTGAGGGCGCCTGGAACCTGGAGCAGCGCGAACTCTTGCGCAACTGGCTGCCCATTTTCCTGCTCGCCGGGCCGGGTTTAGGCATTTCCATTGCCATTGTTGGCCTCATTCTGCATTTCGCCGTTGGCCTCGATTGGCCCACCGCATTCTTGCTGGGCGCCATCATCTCACCCACCGATCCCATCGCTGTGCTGGCGCTCATGCGCCGGTTGGGATTATCCACACGCCTGCGCGTTTTAGTCGAAGGGGAAAGCCTCTTCAACGACGGCGTGGCAGCGGCAACCACACAAGCCCTGCTGGTGGTGGTCTTAAGCAGCATCGGCGCAGGCGTCGGCCTGGTCAGCTTCGGCGGCTCAGCAAGCGGAATCGCGGCGAGCCAGACTGGATCTGGCGGCGCAGCCATCACCGAAGAGCTTATGCTTAATCTGCTGCGCCTGGTTGGTGGAGGCATCGGCCTGGGATTGGTGGTTGGCTACGTCGTCAGTCGGCTGGTGCGCCACGTCAACGATCATCTGATCGAAACCACTGTTACCGTCGTTGTTGCCTATGGCGTTTACCTGCTGGGCGAAGCGGCACAGGTCTCCGGTATTCTGGCTGTTATTACCGCCGGGCTGGTCCTGGGCAGCTATGGCCGCCAGACAGGCATGACCCAGGCAACTCAGGAAGCTGTTGACGGCTTCTGGGAGTTTGCTGCCTATATCGCCAACTCGCTGCTCTTCTTGTTGATGGGCTTGCAGATCGGCCAGTATCCCATCACCGGAAGAATTATTCCCATCGCCTGGGCTGTGCTGAGCGTGGTAGTTGGTCGCGCCCTGATCATCTATCTGTTTCTGCCACTCTACAATCTGTTGGCGCAGCGACTCGAAGGAAAAAGGGTTGCGCTGTATATCGCCCCCGGCCTCATTCCACGCCACTGGATGCTGCTGCTGCTCAGCGCGGGCTTGCGTGGCGCGCTCTCGCTGGCCCTGGCCCTGGCGCTGCCCCTGTCAACCCCGCACCGCGAGACACTCGTCGTCATTGTCTATGGGGTCGTCCTGGTCACATTACTTGGGCAGGGATTTGGGCTGCGCTTTCTGCTCCCTTTGTTCCGGCGCGAGAGCCGCACTTCCCACCCAGAACCAGACGAGCAGATAATCGAAGAGTAACCCTGGAAAGGGTGAGCATTTGCTGGTGTTGTGCTATAATCAACACAGACGCATCTGGACTCCTTGCCAGGTCGGCTGTCTGTTCAGAGTTGGAGGCCCAGCGCATGATGAGTGGAAAATGGATCAGGAGCAGTGTCTGGCTCGTTGTTATCATCGCCGTCCTGCTGTTACTGTTCCTTATCCTTAAACCCGATACAACCGTTCAGGATGTCGACATCTCCAAGATCATCACTGACGTGCGGAGCGATATTGGCAGGGGCTATTATGATGATGTCATCACCGTTGCCAATGACAAGATCACTGCAAAGCTACACAACGGTGTCCAGGAGGACGCAACTGTTGACGATAATTTCATCATCACGCAGGTGCTCAAGGATAACAACATCCATTACGCCCCTTATGTGGATGGGCAGGGGATCAGCCATGACAAGCCTGATGTCACCCTCAAATACGAACCACCCAGCACCTTCAGCTACCTGTTGAACATCCTGACCGCGTTCCTGCCATTTCTCATCATTGGCGGCGTGCTGATCTTCATGATGCGCCAGGCGCAGGGCAGCAATAACCAGGCACTCTCCTTTGGCAAGAGCCGCGCCCGCATGTTCATGGGCAACAAGCCTACCGTGACGTTTGCCGACGTGGCCGGTGTAGACGAGGCCAAGCAGGAACTGCAAGAAGTCGTCGAGTTCTTGAAATACCCCGATAAGTTCGCCGCCGTTGGCGCGCGTATCCCGCGCGGCGTGCTGCTGGTTGGCCCGCCAGGCACCGGCAAAACCTTGATTAGCCGGGCAGTGGCGGGCGAGGCAGGTGTCCCCTTCTTCAGCATCAGCGGCTCCGAGTTTGTCGAGATGTTTGTCGGCGTGGGCGCTTCCCGCGTGCGCGACCTCTTCGATCAGGCCAAGCGCAACTCGCCCTGCATTGTCTTCGTTGATGAGATCGACGCGGTAGGCCGCCAGCGCGGCGCGGGCCTGGGTGGCTCGCACGATGAGCGCGAGCAAACCCTCAACCAGATTCTGGTGGAGATGGATGGCTTTGATACCAACACCAACGTCATTGTCATTGCCGCCACCAACCGCCCGGACGTGCTGGACCCGGCGCTGCTGCGCCCTGGCCGCTTTGATCGGCAGGTCGTATTGGACCGGCCCGACATCAAGGGGCGCCTGGCAATCCTGCACGTCCATGCCAAGGGCAAGCCGTTGGATCGCAGTGTGCAGCTTGAGACGCTTGCCAAACAAACACCAGGATTTTCCGGCGCGGACCTCCAGAATCTGCTGAACGAGGCGGCAATTCTTTCCGCCCGGCGCAGCAAACGCACTATCGGTATGAGTGAGCTGGAAGAGGCCATTGATCGCGTCATCGCCGGGCCGGAGCGCAAGAGCCGCATCATCAGCGAGCGCGAAAAAGCCATCACCGCCTATCACGAAGTCGGCCACGCGCTGGTAGCGCGGGCGTTGCCCAATTGCGACCCTGTGCATAAGGTTTCGATTGTGGCGCGCGGCTCGATGGGCGGCTACACCCGCCTGCTGCCGATGGAGGACCGCTACCTGAACAGCAAGCCACAGTTCGAGGATTTCCTGGCCTTCGCCCTCGGCGGCCATGTCGCCGAACTGGTCATCTTCGGCGAAGTGACTACAGGCGCCTCCAACGACATCGAGCGCGCCACCGGCATCGCCCGCAAGATGGTCACTGAGTACGGCATGAGCAGCAAAATTGGCCCTATTGCGCTGGGCCACAAGGAAGAGATGGTCTTCCTGGGCCGCGAGATCGGCGAGCAGAAGAACTACAGCGAGCAAACCGCCCGCGAGATCGACGAAGAGATCCGCGACATCATCATGGGCGCCTTTGCCAAAGCGCACAAAGTCCTGACCGAGCATAAAGATCGGTTGGTGATGATTAGCGAAAAGCTGATTCGTGAGGAGACCCTGGAAGGCGTGGCTTTCGAGGTTCTCTTCACCGCCGAGATCCCTGCCGGGCAGTATGGCGCGCCTTCCATCGCTGCTCCGCACTCCAATGGCTCGAATGTCGTTGAGGCTGATGGCCTGAGCGACAATCTGCCAACCGGCGAAGCTCGCAACTAGACCAGCGCCCAACAACACACTCCTCGACCCGGCAGGCTTCCAGCAGCGACAGCTTGCCGGGTCTCTGCCTATGCTATAATAAGTGGCATACGCCGCAATTGTCAGGCGTTCTTTGCCGCGTATCCCTTCGAGAAAGGACCAATCCTTCATGAGCACTGAGGCGCCAGCAGTCGGAATGTCGGGAGCCAGCGCCCCGCATAATTATTTTTATCATGCCTTCCCCAGTGGATTGCAGGTTGTCGGCCAGCGCATGCCCAGCCTCAGCTCCATCACCTTTGGCGTCCAGTTCGGCGCAGGAACAAAGGATGAGCCGACGGAGCGGTACGGCCTGGCGCACCTGATGGAATCCATGATGTTTCAAGGCACGAAATCGCGCACGGTGCGCCAGCTTACCGAAGCCTTCGAGACTCTGGGCGCGCGGAAAGGCGGCAGCGCCAGCACTGAAACCAGCACCTTCTGGTGCCAGCTTGTAGCCCGTCAATTAGACCCGGCGCTCGATCTCATCGCCGATCTGCTGCTGGAGCCAACCTTTCCAACGGATGAATTTGAGCAGATGCGCCAGGTCGCGCTGCAAACCATCCGCCGCCGCGAAGATGAGCCAATGTCGCGCCTCTCCGATCTCTTGTTGGAGCAATTTTATCTTGGCTCCAACCTGGGCCACCGCATGATCGGCACACGCGAAAGCATGGAGGCGCTGACGCCAGAAGACTTGCGCGCGTTCTGGAGTCGCCTCTATCGTCCGGGCAACGCGCTCTTTGCCATCGCGGGAAATTTCGACTGGGACCATCTGATTCAGCGTCTGGATACCCTTTTTGGCGGGTGGTTGGGCAAGGGCGAGCCGGTTGCCTCCGAACGCCCCAAACTCGGCTCCCGCGTCGTCATCCAGCACTATGATGGGCAGCAAGAGCATATTGGCCTGGCTGCCCCCAACGTCACCTTTGGCGACCCCGACTACTACGCCGCGCAACTTACCAGCGAAATATTTGGTGGGGGCATGACTTCGCGCCTCTTTGCCGAAGTACGCGAGAAGCGTGGCCTGGTCTATGCTGTTTCCTCGCGTTTCGGAGCCAGCAGCGTCACCGGGCGTTTTCATCTGTACGCGGGGACCACCCCCGAAAAAGCGCACGAGACGATGCGGGTAATGATTGAAGAAATGCGCAAGCTGGAAGCGGAAGGCGTCACCGATGATGAACTGCGCCGGGCCAAGGTGCAGCTTAAAAGCGAACTGGTCATGCACGCTGAAACCTCCAGCGCCCGCATGGGGGCTATCGCCCATTCCTGGTGGTTCGAGCATCGCTTAAAGACCATTCAGGAGGTGCGCGAAGCGATTGATGCTGTGACCCGCGAGCAAATCGTGGGGCTGCTCAAGCGGTTTCCCCTCACTGATCCGCTTGTTGTCACCGCCATTGGCCCTTGTTCGCGCGAACAACTGACGGAAAACCTGGGTATCAAAGGCTAGCGCCGCGCCCCCAAAGGGAAGCCAGGCACACGGATTGAACCGACAAAAAGGGAATCGCATATGAGCGTGGAAAAAACCGCTCGCCGTACCTGGGGGCGCGCTTCCGAGGGCGCGCTGGCTGGCGCTGTGGCAGGTGCGCTGGCTGTGGGTATCGAGATACTGGCGCGAACCATCACCGGCCTGCCTTCACCCGTTGAGTTGCTGGGAGACCAGGGTACACGCTTCATCCCTGGCCCCCTCTTCGAGTTTCTACTAGGCGTTTTTGGGCACGCCGCCAAATATCTCTACTTTACCGGCATTTCACTTGCTCAGATAGCTGGCCTGGCGCTGCTCACTGCTCTTGGGTTCGCTATGCGGGGCCTGGTCATCCGGCGGCGCGCCTTGACCGACGCAGCGCCCGCCATACAGGCGCCAGTTGGCTGGTGGTTCAGCGCGCCGCTGGCCGCCTGCGCCTGGCTGCTCAGCGGCGCGCTGGCGCTGCCCTTCATGGGCGCGGGCCTCTTTGGCGCAAACCTGCCGGTAGGGACATTGGTGGTTATGGTTGCTTTGCTGGTCCCAGCGGCAGCCTTTGGCGTCGGTCTCCCTCTGAGTCAGCGCGGCCTGCGCTGGCTGGCCCCAAAACTGATCGGCTCGCCAAAGCTCCAGCGCGCGTTTTCGCCCAGCCGCCGCCTCTTCCTCAAGCGGGTTTCTATTGGCCTGGTCATCCTGGGCGTGGGTTCGCTGGCCTGGAAGTTCATCACAGAGGGCATCGGCAACGGCAGCGCGGCAGGCGCAAACTCCCTGGACGGCCCCCCTCCGCCAGAGCGTATCACCCCCGCGCCCACGCCAGCCTATGGCGCGTGGCAGACCGTCAACGGCGAGACTCCCGAATTGACCAGCGTTAATGACTTTTACTATGTCTCCAAAAATGTCTATACTGACCCCAGCCTGGATGCCGGTTCCTGGCGTCTGACTGTCAACGGCGAAGGCGTCGAGCATCCCTTTACGCTCTCGTACCAGGATGTGATGAACCTTCCGGCGGTTGAGCAGATCACCACTCTGGAGTGTATCAGCAACGTCGTGGGCGGCAATCTGCTGAGCAGCGCCCGATGGAAAGGTGTGCCGCTGCAAGATTTGTTGGAGCGCGCGGGCGTCAAAGCAGGCGCTACCAAAGTGGTCTTTCACGCCGCCGACAGCTACACCGATAGCATCCATCTCAGCAAAGCACTGGACCCCATGACCCTGCTGGTCTATCTGATGAACGATCAACCTCTGACACAGGCGCATGGCTTTCCTGCGCGGATGATCGTCCCTGGCATCTATGGAATGAAGCATTGCAAATGGATTACCCAGATTGAAGTCGTCAATTATAATTTTCTAGGCTACTGGCAGCAGGAAGGCTGGAACGACGATGCCGTCATCAACCTGGGCGCGCGCATTGACGTACCGTTCAATAACGCTTCGCTGCCGGTGAACCAGCAGACCACCATCGCTGGCGTCGCGTTTGCAGGCGCTAAAGGCGTGAGTGCTGTTGATGTCAGCACCGATAACGGGCGCACCTGGCGGCGCGCCGCCTTGAAAAAGCCGCTGGGAGCCGTTACCTGGACACTCTGGGAATTGCCCTGGCAGCCTACCAGCAAGGAGACGTATGCCATCGTCGCGCGCATGATTGACCTGCAAGGATATTATCAACAGCCAGTGCTTGCCGCCCCCTATCCCAATGGCGCTACTGGCTATCACCGCATCTACGTAGATGCAAGCTAGAGAAAAAAGATGAGCCGATCTCCTGAACAATCATATAATCAACCCCCGCAAGAAGACGTACAGCGCCTGGTAAGCGAGGCCGAACGGCGCAGTGTGCGCTTTGTAAACCTGGAGTTCACCGATGTTGTGGGCATCGTCAAGAGCGTCACCATTCCGGTTGATCAATTTCCTGATTGCCTGGCACATGGCAAGTGGTTCGATGGCTCGGCGATTGAAGCCTTTGCGCGCATCGCCGAAAGCGATATGTACCTGCGGCCCGACCTTTCGACCTTTGCCATCATTCCCTGGAGCGCGCCCAACGATGTCACCGCGCGCATCATTTGCGACGTGCTGACCCCGGCGGGCGAACGCTATCAGGGCGACCCTCGCGCCGTCCTGCGGCGCGCGCTCCACAAAGCCGAGCAGCAGGGGTTTCACTATATCGTCTCGCCTGAACTGGAGTTCTTTCTGCTTCAGCGGGCCGAAGGCAAGCCTGCCCCGCTCCCTCACGATCAGGGCAGCTACTTTGACCTTTCGACTGATCTCGCGGCGGCGGTCCGTCGGGAGATGGTCCAGGCGCTCCAGGCTATGGGGCCGCGCATCGAGAGCAGCCACCACGAAGTCGCCGCCGGACAGCACGAACTGGATTTCGAGCCAGCCGACGCCATGACCGGCGCTGACGCCATTATGACCGCTCGCTATACGCTCAAGGCTATTGCCCAGCAGCACGACCTCTATGCCACCTTCCTGCCCAAGCCGTTCTACGGCATCAACGGCTCTGGTATGCACATCCATCAGCAGCTTTTACGCCTGGAAGATGGCTCCAACGCCTTTGCCGACCCAGCCGATCACGAATACGGCCTGTCGCCCCTGGCGCGCCATTTCCTGGCGGGTCAGCTAGCCCACGCGCGCGGCATGAGCGCCATTCTGGACCCGCTGGTCAACTCCTATAAGCGCCTGGCGCCGGGCTATGAAGCGCCCGTCATGATTAGCTGGGGCCGGGTCAACCGCGAGGCGCTGCTGCGCGTGCCGCGAGTGAACCCGAACCAGACCAGGAATACCCGCATCGAACTGCGATCCCCGGACCCAAGCTGCAATCCCTACCTGGCGCTGGCGGTGATGCTCGAAGCCGGGCTGGATGGCGTTGCGAACCAGTTGCCCTTGCCCGCGCCTGTCGAGGAAAGCCTGTATATGCTCGATGAAACGGCCCGCCTGCGCCGCCACGTCGCCTTGCTGCCGGAAACGCTCGGCGAAGCCCTCGAAGACCTCAAACGCGATCCGATTGTCCGCGAGGCGCTGGGCGAACATATCGCCGATCGCTTTCTGGAAGCCAAGACCATCGAATGGATGGAATACCGCAAGCAAGTCCACGCCTGGGAGCTGGATCGGTATCTCGAACTTTTCTAAAGCGCCCTGAGCCTTGCCAGCACACGTCTCTCTTCGCTATACTTTAGAGCAGCGGCGCCTGTCTCGACAGCAGCGCCAGCACGCTCAGGAAAGGCCCATCTCACATGAGCACACTGCATAACAAGGGGCGGCTGAAGCCGCTGATTGATAAGACCTGGCGCGCGTTTACGATGATCGTTGTGTTGGCGCTGGGCATCTCTATTGTCGTGGTGCCGCTGGTCTTGCTCATCCCCTTGCTCATACGCGGGGCAAACCCAGGCAATACTACCGAACATGCTCTGCTCTGGCTCTGGATCACCATGACCGTGATCGAGATGGGGCTGGCCTTCTTTATCATCTGGGCCATGTTCCGCACCGCTTTTGGCCTCTGGCAGAGCGTCATGTATCCCAACAAATAGCCAAGGCGAAACGGACGCCTGTCTGTAATTTCGCCGTCTCTGGCGGCGTTTTGGGCAAAGCGTTACCTATTTTTCTGCCAGGCGCGTCTGTGCGCGTGGGGCAAATTGAGCCAGCACGACGGCTACCACAATCAGCGCGGCGCCAACCACCTGAAACCAGAGCGGCGGGTCATTGAGTATCAGTGTTGCCAGGATCAGCGTCACGACCGGCTCAACCGTTGCCAGAATGGCCGCGCGGCTTGGCCCCAGCCGTTCCAATCCGGCAAGAAAGAAGGTGCTGGCAATGACCGTAGAAAATAAAGCCACCCCGCCGATGGCCGCCCAGGCGTTGAGAGAGAGATGCAGCGTCGCGCCATCTCCCACCAGTGCCCCAAGCGCGAAAACCAGCGTTGTTCCAGTCATACTCACGGCGGCGGTCACATCTGCCGGAGTCCCTGCCGTCAGCCGATTGCCGATCAAAATATAGACCGCATACACCAGGGCGGCACTCATCCCCAACGCCAACCCCAGCGCGACCTTCCCTCCAGTGACGCCTGGCAGCGCCACTGCGCCCAATGGCCCAACCGTCAGGGCCGAGCCGCCTACAGCAAACAATAAGGCGGCTACCTTCAACAGCCCCAGGCGCTCGCGCAAAAAGATCGCCGACAGCGCCAGCACCACCCCTGGATAGAGGTACAGCAGCAGTTCCACCACCGCTGTATGCAGATAGGTTAGCGCCGTAAAGAAGGCAATGGAATTGCCCGAAAAGAGGATGCCCAGCGCCAGCAGCGAAAGCAGGCGCTTTGGCCGCCTGATGGCGGCCCAGGCGTGTTTGCCACGCCCACCCAGCAGCAGCACCGGCCACAACACCGCAATCGCCAGGATAAAGCGCAGCAGCAGCACCGTAGAAACATTCGCGCCTGCCGCGTAGGCCAGCCGGGCAAAGATCGCCTGCGAGCCATAGCCTGCCGCCGACGTGAGGACCAGCGCCAGGCCAATGAGAGCGTTTTGCCGCTGGCTACCGTCTCGCGCGCGCCCCCAAGCGGGCGCATCCGAGGCAACGCTGGCACTCCCCTCGCGCTCCTCCTGTTTCATGGCGCTATTCGAGGGGCAGCCGGAGGTAGAAGACGCTGCCCTTCGCCAGACCAGGCGACTCCGCCCAGAGATCACCGCCATGCGCCACAGCAAGCCGCTGGCTGATATACAAACCCAGACCTGTTCCGCCGATGCTGCTTACATTCCCTGCCCGATAAAAACGCTCGAACAGATGGGGCAGCGCCTCTGGCGGGATGCCCACCCCCTCGTCACGCACGCTAATCAGCACTTGCTTCCTCTCGTCCTCAACCTCCACGCAAACGTTCACCTCGCCCCCCTCCGGGCTATATTTCAGCGCGTTAGCGATCAGGTTATTCAGAATCTGTTCCACCCGCCGGGCATCCCAATGTCCCACCACCTCCTCGGTGGGAATATTCATCTCCAGGCTGAGCGTGTGGCGATCAGACGCCGGTTTCCAGTGCTGCACCGCCTTCGTAACCAACGGCGCGAGAAGCGCCGTCCCGCGCTGAAGTGTCAGCTTGCCCGCCTGAATGCGCGAAACATCCAGCAGATCATTGACCAGATCATTTAAGCGTGCTGTCTGGGACTCGATACTCTCGATAGATTCCATCACATGCAGCAGCGCCTGGGGAAGCTCCCCCTGCTTTTCCTGGCGTCGTAACTGGCGCTGGAGTAACTGCGCCTGCCCCCGAATCACCGTCAGCGGGCCACGTAACTCGTGGCTGGCAACCGAGATAAACTCGTCTTTATGCCGCTCCAGTTCTTTGAGCGCCGTAATGTCCTGAAAGACCGCCAGGCCCAGCGTGAAATTGCTATCGGTATCCTGCACCGACACTGCATTCGTCAGAACGGGTACCATGCGCCCATCAGTCTGGCGCAGCAGAAACTGCATTTCTCTGACTGGCTTGCCTGTCTGAACCGCTAATTGAGACGGGAAAGCGCCCGCCTCTACTGGCGTGCCATCTGGCCTGGTGACTTTCCACACTGGCTCAACGGACATTTGCCCTGCCTGGCGGGCGGATTGCATCTCGGCATAGTTGAAGGCCAACTTCAGCGCCGCCTCATTGTACATAAACAGCTTTCCATGCTCATCACGCAAAATGATTCCGGCAGGCAGCGCGTCAATGATGGTCTGGAGAGTTCGGCGCTCGTTCTCTTCCCAGGCGGCATAATCGGCTACCTCTTCATACAGCCGCGCGTTCACCACCGCCAGCGCGATTTGATCGGCAATCGCGCGCGCCACCTGCTGCTCGTTTGCTGAAAAATGGTGCGGCTTGGTATAGGAATAGACCAGCACACCCAGCGCCTGATCTTGCGCCAGAAGCGGCGCTGACAGGCTTGCCTGAAGCCCGTCTTGTTTCAGCGCCTCATACAGCGGATGCGATCCACCAAGGGCATCGCCCACACTGGTATCAAACACCTGCACCTTGCGCGTTCTGAAGGCGAGCGAGGGATTTAACGGCGCGTCAATTGGCAGCACCGGAAAGATTTTACTAAATCCCCCATAGCCACGCTGCGAGGCTATACGAAGTACGCCCTGGCCCTCATCAGCCAGCATAATCGCCGAATCATCAGCGCCAAGGGCTGCGGTAAGCGCCTCTACAGCCGTATCGAGGGTTTCTTTCAAGTCCAGCGGATGGTTGAGCGCCGCCGCCACCCAGCCAACAGCAAGCTGCCTGCGTTGATACTCCTGCCGCTCGGTCACATCCTCCATGATCGCCACAGCACCAGCTACCTGCTCCTGCCTATCGTAAAGTGGCGCCACGCTGACCTGAAGCGCCACCTGAACGCCATCGGCTCGCGTCATTGTCAGCTCCTCGCCGTTTATCACCTCGCCCGCAAGCGCCCGCAAGATCAAGGGATGGCGTACCAGCCCAAACTCCTTGCTTGCCACCTTTTCCGAAATACCTGTCCCCAGCGCGGTTGCTGAGAGCGTGAGCAGCTTTGAGGTTGAAACCCCCGCCAGCGACGCCCCTGCTCGATTGAGGCGGACCAGTTGCCCATTGGTATCGAAGACAGCAACCCCTTCCGCCATGCTCTCAAAGATCGTCTCCATCTCACCAGCGTGCCGCTGCGAGGCATGGGCCATACGCTCGGCAAGCGCATGCTCAGCTTGCAGGCTCTCATAAAGTCGGGCGTTCTGAACAGCCGCGCCAGCCTGCCCCGCAAAGAGGCGCAACCAATCGCCGTCTGGCCCTTCCAGCGGATTGCGCGCGATGCCATCTGGCCCAGGAGCCGGGTTGACACCAAGCACCCCCACAACCCGCCCATTCGCCATCAATGGCAATCCAAGCATCGCAATAATCCCCGCCTCAGCAGCCTCGCGCTTCACGGCGAAACGTGGATCAGCCTGGACATCCGGCACAAACGTCGGGCGTCCGGTGAACAGCACCTCACCAGCAACGCTCTTCCCAGGAACGATCTCGACATCGCGCACCGCATCCCACCCACAAATCGCCTCTATGCGCAGCAGATCGGCCTCTTCATCATAGACCATTAACCAGGACGCTTGCGCTCCAAGGAACGAACAAATGACGGAAACAATCTGTTCTGAGACCTCGCTCAAATGTAATGTCGAGGTGATGGTTTCTGCGGTATGCGCTACCACGCCGAGTCCGCGCTCATAGGTAACGGCACGCTCCCGCGCCGCTGCGAAAAGCTGCGCGTTCTGCACCGCCAGCGCCACATGCCCGGCCAGAAGTTCTGCCAACGCGGCGGTATCAGCAGGAAAGTCCTCCGCTGCACGCTCATTGAGCAGCGCCAACATCCCCAGCGGGCGCTCATCTATCGCCAGCGGAACCAGCAGCACTCCTGCGGCCCCCGTAAAGAGCGCAGAAACCAGTGTGCCTGGAGCCTCTTTGTTCAGAATATGCTGGGAACTCCCATGTCCTGCCCACAGCAGATGAGAGATTACCGAGTCATTCCCCGGATCGACCAGGGCTGGCGCAGCGGGGTCAGAGCGCCTCCCCGACCAGGCCCAACGCTTCAATCGGCGCGCACGCGGCCCTTGCCCGCTGTAGTCATCAACCAGCCAGAGTTGCACCTGATCGACTGCACAGGCGCTCTTCACCGCCTGGCATATGGTTTGCAGAGTAGAGGCAAGCGGGCTACTTTGTCCAGGCGCTAAAGAAACAGGTGTCGCGTGGATGCGCCTGAGAACCTCGGCCAGCCGCTGTTCTGGCAACGTGGGCTGCCAGCGCTGGCTTTGCTTATTGAGCGCATGTGAAAGTTCTGGTTCTGGTTGTCTCATCAGCCTGCCAATCTGATCTCGCCCGGCGCCACGTTGTTTAGCCAAAAACGCAGCCTCCTCTCCCTATCCACTCGGCCCTCCCCGCGCTTCGGGGGCTGCCCATCCTAAGAGAAAGCTGCTGCTTGCCAGCTAATGGGGCTTTTCTGCTTCGCCCGCCGCACACCTGCCTCGCAATCGAACCATATCTCCTTTGCCGCGCGGCCCGGTAAAAGCACGCGAAAATAGCTTTTCCAAAACGGAGCCGCGATACCAGGATGTCCGTCGGTGCTGTCATATTGCCAACGCCAGGGCGCACGTTCTTTTTCAGAATGTTAGACAGGTGTGTGGGAACAAACAAACGCTACGAAGAACACCCCATGAATGGATGAGAGGGGCATAGGACAGCTCTGGTGTACCTATCCACACACCATTGCGGCCTAGCGTATCATAGCGCAAATACGCTGTCAAGTCAGGAAAATCCAAGCTTGCGCTCTTTCATACTGACAAAGCGTTGATGGCCGATCACCAGATGATCGAGCACCTCAATATCAAGATGCTTGCCTGCCTGAACTAGCTGCTCAGTGGTGCGCACATCTTCAGCGGATGGGGTCGGATCGCCGCTGGGATGGTTATGCACGATAATGACCGAGGGTGAGTTACGCGACACCGCCGCCCGAAAGACCTCCGCTGTGCGCACCACCGACATATTCACGCTGCCTTGATAGACCCGCTCGATATGGATAACATGATTCTTCGTATCGAGTAAGATGACACGCAGATGCTCTTGCTGCAAAAAAGCCATATCCAGCATCACCAGTTTGGCGGCATCGCCTGGAGAGCGCACTTGCGCGCGTTCCTCTGGTTGGAGGGCCGCCAGCCGACGACCAAGTTCCAGGGCCGCCTTGATCTGCGACGCTTTGGCCGCCCCCAACCCATACTCACGACAGAGTTCCCCAAAATCAACGCGCATCAGCCCTGCCAGGCCGCCATACTTCTGGAGCAGCTTGGTGGCGAGTTCAATTACATTATCTTTGGTCGTTCCGGTACGCAAAATAATCGCCAATAATTCAGCCGTCTGAAGGGCCTCCGGGCCGTAATATTGCAGGCGTTCGCGTGGGCGATCATCCACCGCCATTTCACGAACGGTTGCATGGTATTCAACCCTCTCCGACTTGGTAAGCAGCATACGACGCCTCCCTACAAAAACAGCTACAACAACTCCAAAAGCGCCAGGAACCGTCAGTCATGGTTTCCAGGTATGTCCTCGCGCGGGCGCGCATCCAAAAGCAGCGCAGCCTCACCACGCTGCTCAGCATCACGCTCCGTCGCGGCAAGCTCCCCGCGAGGCGCAGCGGCAGCCAGACGCTCCTGATCCGCCTCCCGCCAGAGCAGCGCAGCCGGGAGCAGCGCCACCAGGCAGAGGATCGCGGCAGCCGTAAATATTTCTGAATAGAGCTCACGGAGCAAATCGCTGAACGCCCCGGGCTGATTCAACTGCTGGAGGGTATAGCCCGCGCTCAACTGCCGAAACCGCGCCAGGCCATAGGAGGTGAGCGCCGCCAGGCCCAGAATCATGCCAATCATCCGCGCCGAGGTCACAACCGCCGAGGCCATGCCGCCGCGCGCTGCGCCCGCCGCGTTCAGCGTGGAGGTACCCAATGGGGCAACCACCAGCCCAAAGCCCACCCCCATCACCAAGGTATCGCCTATTAACTGCGGCCAGCCCAGGTTGACCGGCCAGAAGCGCATCAAGAAGAATCCGACCGCGATCAGGAGGAGCGCCAGCGCCCCTGTCAGATGACACCCGATACGGTGGCAGAGCCAGCCGCCAACCACCGCGCTCAGCGGAATCCAAACCGTCATGCAGAGCAGCGAGAGTCCCGTCTGGAGGATCGTGCCATTCACCACCGTCAGATAAAAGATGGGAATATCAACCAGCGCCACAATCAAGACCGCGCCAACCAGCAGGCTGCTTATAATGGATGCGCTGAAGGCGCGCTGCCTGAAAAGCCGCACCTCGATCATTGCCGAGCGCGAAAAAATCTCGCGCGCCACAAACAACACCAGCAGGAGCAGCGCCGACCCAACCAGCAGGGGATTATTTTCGGCGGTGGCTGTCAGCGAAAAACCCGTTTGCCCCGCGTTCTGCGAAAGCCCCAGGCTCAAACAGGCCAGCGACGCCCCCAGCAAAAGCGCCCCCAGCCAATCCACACGCGCACGAGCATGCCCGCCTCTGGGTACCAGAAACCAGCCAGCCACCATCAAGATGAAAACCAGCGGCACGTTCAGCAGAAAAATCCAGGCCCACCCATTGAAGAGTTGAATGATGCCAGCGCCATACAGCGGCCCCAACGCGCCGCCCGCCTCTGTGACCGCGCCGATGATGCCCAGCATCAGGCCGCGCCGCCGGATACCAAAATAATCACCGGCCAGGGCCATCGCCACTGGCACCACCGCGCCGCCACCAATCGCCTGAATGAAGCGCGCGGGGACCAGCCAGACCAGCCCCGATTGCACACACTGCGAGCTGGCATTATCGGCGGCGCAGGAGTTCAGCCCCAGCGGCTTGAGCCAGAGCGCAAACTGATCTTGCGCATTGGCAAACTTGTGCTGAAACGAGAGCGACACCCCAAAACTTTCGAGGATCGCTGGATTTGCCAGAGCGCAGGCCAGCGAGGCCAGACCAAAGATGGCAAGACACAACATAAAGATGCGCCGCCGCCCGTACATATCCGACACTCGCCCCATCAGCGGCATCACAATCACATAGCCCAGCAGATAGCCGCTAATAATCCAGGCCGCCTGGTCAAGATGTTCTGAAGGGATTTGCAGGTCTTTCATGATCGGCTGGAGCGCGGTGACAACCACCGTCTGATCGAGGGCCGTCACAAAGACCGCCATGCAGGCAATAACCAGCGCCAGCGTGGCCGCCGAACGCCCTACTCTCCCGCCCGGAGTGCCTGCGGGTTGCGCTGGCTCGCCGTCCTTCTGGCCTGGCTCTGTTCTCTCACCCATGATTGCCCCTTACTGTTGCGGAGGCGGCTCAATAGTGATGCTCTCGTTAAACTTCGAGAGGGTAAATGTGCGCGTCGTCTGAGCCGTATCGCCCTCAGCGGCCACGCCCTTGATGATAATCTCGTAAGGCTGACGCAGGCCCTTGCCGTCCAGATTTTTCGCAATGCACACCGTCGTATCAATGGGGGTCGTCCCGTCGGGATCGCCGCCAACAACCGCGGCCAGCGCGCCAGAGGGTACCGTTCCCTGCACCAACCAGCAATCCCCTCCTCCAGATACGGTATCATCGCCGATATTCTTTGGGTTCTGCATCGCGCCCAGCACCGCGCTGATCCCGACATCAGGGTCCAGCACTTTGCCCAGGTCTATGCCATATTCATCTGCCGAGACCCAATCTGGACTGAGAGGTGTCAGCACCCACTCCTGATCGCCAATACCGATAAACTGCACAGCAATGTCCGGCCCGCCCATGGATACCGTCGCCGTCCCTTTAATCTGATCGGGCTTCTTGACATCGCCATCAGCCGCGTCAATGCTCAACGCCCCCACGCTGGGGGTTCCCGGATGATCGACCCGCATCTTAAAATGAAAGGCGGTATCGCTATTGATCGCCTTCTGGGCAGCCTGAATCAACGCGCCTGGGCTGGGAGGGCTTACGTCTTCACCGCCGCACGCCGCGAGGACCAGCGCGCCCACCAGGGCAAGCGACAGCGCCAACAGTACTCTTCGCCAGTGCGCAGCCCTCCGAGCAAATAGGGACGAAAAACGAACCATGCTTACCTGACCTTCCCAAAAAGCTAGCTGATGTGAGCGACGTTCGCGCGCCCGCCCCCTCTTGCCCAACCACACACGCTGAAGGCTCTGCTCACCCCATGAAGCATTGCAGGGTTTGATTGGGTCCATTATGAGCAAAAAGAACTGTGCCGTCAATAGCCAGCCAGGCGTGTAGGCGCAATTGCCGCTCAACAGAACCTATGCTATCATGGGCGTATCATCAGCGCCGGGCCAGGCGATCCCGCCATGCGAGCAGGGGAGCAGGCCGACGTAAAAGGAGCGAGTATGAGCGATATGCCGCTGCCAGCCGAAAGCGAGGACGGCAAACAGCAGGACTCCCGGGCGCAAAAAAGCGCGCGGTACGCATCCTATGTCTTCTGGGTCATGTTCGCCATCAACTTCTTCAATTATCTGGATCGCTACATCCTTCCGGGGGCCTTGAGTTCCATCTCTGCTGACCTTCACCTCAGCTTTGGTGGGGCCGGGCTATTGACCTCAGCATTCCTCACCGTCTATGCCATCTGCGCGCTGCCCCTGGGCTATTGGGCTGACCGGGGCATTCGCAAGAATGTCATCTCGCTTGGGGTTGGCCTCTGGAGCATCGCCACATTCATCTCTGGCTTTGCCGTCAATATCCCTACCCTCTTCATAGGACGCGCCGCCGTAGGCGTAGGCGAAGCGGGCTATTATCCGGCGGGAACTTCCCTGCTCAGTGACTATTTTCCCAGTAAGAGACGCGCACAAATCTTGAGCCGCTGGACGGCTGGCTCTCTGATTGGCCTGGCCCTGGGATTCGCTATCGGCGGTGAGATCGCCGACATCGGCACTATCGGGGGCATCAGCGCCTGGCGCTTTGCCTTCTTCGTGGCCGGCATCCCTGGCCTGTTCTTCACCTACCTGGCGTACCGGCTGCGCGAGCCTCGGCGCGGCCAGGCCGATGGCTGGGTAGCGGGCGAACCGCACGAACAGCAGGCGCAGACAGCGAGCAGCCACGCGGTCCCCCTGGGCCGCGCCTTCAAGGAACTGCTCAGCATCCGCACGATTGTTATCACCATCACTGTCCAGATTCTGGCCTTCTGGGTGCTTGGCTCAGCCGCCAACTGGCTCCCCATTTACTTACAGCTTCGCTTTGGTATCTCAGAAGGCAATGCTGGCCTGCTCTCTGGCGCGGTGCTGGTCATCGCTGGCATTCTTGGCGCACTGCTGGGTGGATGGCTGGCTGATCTCTGCAACCGCCGCTGGATCAGCGGACGCCTCATCGTCGGCGCACTGGGATTTTTTGTCAGCGCGCCGCTCATAGCTCTGGCGCTCATCAGCCCAAGTCTGGGTGTCTTTCTGCCCTTCTTTTTCCTGACCGGCATGCTTCTCAACGTCTATAATGGCCCGCTCAGCGCCCTCTCTCAGGACGTGGTGCGGCCAGAGCTGCGGGCGATGTCGGTTGCCATCTCCCTGCTTATCGCGCACCTGCTTGGTGATGCAACATCATCCTTCCAGATTGGTTTGCTGATCAACAAATTGAGCGGCCACCCTGTCCTCGATCTCTTGAATCAGAGTGGTGGCAACTTGAGTACACAAGACCCGGGCGGTATCTATACCGCTACCGCCATGCTGATAACCATGCCCGTTCTGCTGGCCCTGGCGGGATTGATTGGCCTGCTGGGCATCAACTTCGTGCGCAAAGACTTGAAAATCGTCGAGAGCAAACGCCAGGAGCGTGTTCAGGTGACTGCATAGCAAGATGCTCCATCAGCCTCGTAGCGAAAGCGCCGCCCTGAGCGTTCTATACTATAGCGGCCTGGGTGGGCGCTTTCGTTATGCAGACCAGCCGCCAATCCGAAAAAATCCAGTGGAGTACAACATAGACAAGCCTGGAAAGGGCATGTATCCTGAGAGAAGAAGCCGCAAACAGAGCAGTTGGCAGTAATCTTGCGCAAGCGATCCTTTAAGCACAAAAGAAGAACAGCTTCTCGCCATAGAAAAGACATACAGACATTACCAGTTCGTAACGTTTGCGTCACCATTCTGTGACACTTGTTCGTTATCATTCTCTTGAAGGTTCTGCCTTCTAAGACAGCGAAGACCTCACACACGCTTCGCAAGGATAGTACGACTGGCAAGGGGAACTGGAAATGGCACGCTCTAGGGATGAGGATAGGGAGGTGATGGAGATGCTTGAACCTACCATTAGCGACGATCCAGCATACGGCGCCCGGGCAGAAGGAACAGCGCAGGCCGAAAGCGAGACCAGTGCTGCAAGCGCCTGGGCCTACGCGCGGAGCTATGGCCGCTATATCTTCTGGCTGATGTTCTGCATCAACCTGATGAATTACGTGGACCGCTGGGTCTTCAGCCTCTTGCTCCCCTTGATCCAGACAGACCAGTCCTTCTGCCGTCGCGGCGTTCACGCCACCTTCTGCATCAATGACTTCCAGACGGGGCTGCTCAGCAGTTCATTCCTGCTCATTTACGCGGTGGGCGCGCTGCCCCTGGGACTCCTCGCAGATCGCATCAAGCGTAAAGATGTCATTGCCGCTGGTGTCGCTCTCTGGAGTGCCGCCACGCTCCTCACTGCTTTCGTCCACAGTTTTTTTGGTTTGCTCGCCACGCGAGCCTGGCTGGGCATCGGCGAAGCCAGTTACACCCCGGCAGGCACCTCGCTGCTCAGTTCATACTTCCCTGGCAAACGCCGCGCCCAAATCCTCAGCCGCTGGGCAGCCGGGGCGCTGGTTGGCTTCGCGGTGGGCATTCTCGTCGGCGGCCTCGTCGCCCAAATAACACATAGCTGGCGGCTGGCCTTTTTCTTCATCGGCCCACCTGGACTCTTCCTGGCCTTCCTGATGTGGAAAACGCGCGAACCACCCCGGCAGGCAGAAGACGAGGGACTTGGCGAGAGCGGGCCACACGGCTACCACCCTGGCGGCGGTTTACGCTCCATCCTGGCGCAGATCAGAAGCCTTCTGCGCATCCGCACGCTGGTGATATGCGTCATCATTCAGGCGCTGGGACTCTTTGTCATCACACCTGCGGCCATCTTCTTCTCGCCACTCCTCAGGCGTGATTATCACCTCCCGCTGATGGGCATCGGTGGCGCAGCTCTGCTGCTGGCCCTGGCAAGCATCGGTGGCGCGCTGGGCGGCGGCTACCTGGCCGACTGGCTCACCAAACGCTATGTTGGGGGCCGCCTGATGGCTGGCGGGATTAGCTTCCTGTTAGCAGCGCCCATTTTCACGCTCGCTCTGATCAGCCCCAGCATCTGGGTTTTCCTGCCCTTCTTCGTCCTCAGCGGCGCCTTGCTCAATGCTTATGTCGGCCCGCTCAATGCCGCCTTACAAGACGCTGTGCCGCCAGCGATACGCTCCTCAGCAGTTGCCCTGGCGTTTATGCTGGCTCATCTGCTTGGTGATCTTGCTGCCCCCTCCATCGTGGGTGGCATCTCGTACTGGCTCGACCCTCATAGCCAATCCAAATTGGCCGAGGCTATGCTCATCACTGGCCCTGCCGCCCTGCTGATCGCCGGAATCATCGGCATCTGGGGCAGTCGCTTCGTCGCCCAGGACGTGCGACGAGCCAGCGGCAGGCTCACCCTCTAAATCATGCAGAGAGCAGCGTGCAGAGCAAAGACCACCCTCATGCGGTAGAATGAGGACAGCGCCAGGATTACCGCCCCTCTTCGTCTTTCGCCAGGGAGCAGCAGCATGAGTGAGCCAGACCTGACAACCGAATTAGCGCCAGGACATCCGCTGGGCCTGCGCCTGCGGAATCCCGTCATGACCGCCTCTGGAACCTTCGGCTACGGCACAGAATACGCCAGCGTTACCGACATACAGCGCCTGGGGGCCATCATCAGCAAAGGAACCACCCTCCAGCCGCGCGCGGGCAATCCGGCGCTGCGCGTCGTGGAAACCGCCGCCGGCATGCTCAACGCCATTGGCCTGCAAAATCCTGGCATTGACGAACTGATTCGCCAGCGCGCGCCCATCTGGGCAGGGTGGACCGTTCCGGTCATCGTCAACATTGCCGGGGAGACGCTTCAGGAATTTGTCACGCTCGCCTCCAAACTGGAGGGCGTCCCTGGAGTCGCAGGCATCGAACTCAATATCTCTTGCCCCAACTTGCGCGCTGGCGCCAGCGTTTATGGCAGCGACGCGGAAATTGTCGCTGAAACCACGGCAGCGGTGCGCCAGGCCAGCAGCCTGCCGCTCATCGTCAAGCTTTCCCCCAACGTTTCCGATCTGCGTCCCATCGCCAGAGCCGCCGCCGAGGCGGGGGCCAACGCCATCTCTCTTATCAACACCATCACCGGCATGAAAATAGATATTCACACTCGCCAACCTCTGCTGGCAAATGTCACCGGCGGGTTGTCCGGCCCGGCCATCAAGCCGATTGCCCTGCGCATGGTCTACGAGGTCGCGCAAGAGTTGCGCGCGGGCGTGAACGGGCGTCCCGTTCCGATCATCGGCATTGGCGGCATCTCCAATCTCGAAGACGCCCTAGAGTTTCTCATGGCCGGGGCCAGCGCCATCCAACTTGGCTCCATCAACTTTATCAACCCCCGCGCCGGTCTGGAGATCACCGACAGCCTTCAAGGCTTCCTGCGCCGCCAGGGCATGAGCAGCCTTCAACCCCTCATTGGCGCGGCTCTGCCCACCGCGAGCGCCACAGAGCAGCCGGTGTAACACCCTCACGTAATCCCATCCATGAAGGCATGCGCAGCCATACCCAAAAGTCATGCTCCTTTGCATCAAAGGACGTGTGCCTGGTAGACTCTTGATGCAAGATGTGGGCTTCGCTGGTTCACACGCTGCGAGCGAGCAGTGTGAACGCCCCCATCAGCCCACCATCTTGAGAAAGGCAGGTGGTCGCAGCCGTTGGAGCGCCCCACCCTGACTTTATCCCTCTCGCTTCATTCTTCATTCCGCAACCAGACCGGGAGCGGCCTCCAACGCTAGAGGAAGAAAGTAACTGCGTCCGATGCCAGGCGCAGCCATTCGTAGCACTGCTTACTCTATTGTCTAAAGAAATGAGGCTTGCTCAATGAAGTTGCGCTATCTCCTGGTGCTGGCGCTGCTTGTGCTTGTTGGTGGTGTGATGACGACCAGCAGGGTCGCCTACGCTGCCCCTGCCACATCAAGCTGCGCTGGTGACGTTGGCCCTGCTGCCCTCATTGGAACAATAGGCGGAGCCAACTATAAGATTGAGGTTCCGGCAAACTGGAATGGAACCCTTGTCCTCTATAGTCATGGGTATGTCTTCCCTGGCCCAACGAATCCGGCGGCATCTGATGTCGGCGATGCCCTGACCGGCGGCGCACTGCTCAGCCAGGGCTACGCGCTGGCTGGCTCCTCCTATAGCAAGCAGGGCTGGGCGCTTGAGCAGGCATTCACTGACCAGATCGCCTTGCTCGATTTCTTCGATCAGACCTGCGGCCATCCCACCCGAACCATTGCCTGGGGGCACTCGCTGGGCGGCATCATCACTGCCGGATTGGTCCAACTCTTCCCTGATCGCTTCGACGCCGCGCTGCCTATGTGCGGTGTCCTTGCCGGAGGCATTGGCACCTGGAATCAGGCGCTCGATGGCGCCTTTGCCTTCAATGTCCTGCTGGCGGGAAACGCGCTGCCCATCGTCCACTTTAATCCGGCGCAGATCAGCGCAAACTTCTCTCAGGCTGAAGGGATTCTGGCGACGGCGCAGCAGACGCCTCAAGGTCGGGCGCGCATCGCCTTGCTCTCGGCTTTCGGCGATACTCCCGGCTGGTTTAACTCTGCCTCGCCTGAGCCAGCGGCCAATGACTTCGCTACGCAGGAAGCGAACCAATTCCTCTGGGCAAGCCAGGTTGATTTCGCTTTCGTCTTCTTTGCTCGCGCCGAGTTGGAGGCCCGCGCTGGTGGCAACCCATCGTGGAACACCGGGGTCAACTACCGCGTGCAGTTTGCCAAGTCAGCCAACAAGCACGAAGTTGAGGCGCTGTACAATCAGGCTGGACTCAGCCTGAACCACGACCTCGATGCCCTCAATCATGCCCCACGCATTGCGGCTGACCCCCAGGCCGTCAACTACCTGAACCACTTCATTACCTTCAACGGCGACCTGGATATGCCTGTGCTGACCCTGCACACCACTGGTGACGGCCTGGTCGTCAACCAGGATGAGCAGGCATACAAGCGCGTCGTGGACAAAGCGGGCGATGCTAACCTGCTGCGCCAGGTGTTCGTGCATCGCGCAGGCCACTGCACTTTCACCCCGGCGGAAACCCTCGCCGCGTTCCAGACACTCATCAACCGCCTGAATACCGGCAGGTGGGATGACTCCACCGATCCGAACCTGCTCAACCAGGAAGCAGCGGCGCTGGGTCAGCCCTTCAACATCGCGCCTCCAGCGTTCATCCGCTTCCATCCAACTCTTTTCCTGCGCCCTTTTGATAATCCGCACCATCACGGCTTTCACCACTAGCAAGGCGTGGCGCTGACCACCGCTGGTGGTCAGCGCCGCATCAAACCAAATCCGATTGAACACCGCCTGTACCGCCTGCATAGAGGTTGGCGGTACGGGCGGCTATCTGAGCAGTGGCAGGGTTAATAAGGGCGATGCTCCCAGCTATTCCAGCAGCGAACGCGCCACAGAACTGACCACATCATAGCGCCCGAACGAAGGCGTCAGATAGCAGCCCTGGATATAGCCGCGCGCCTTCGCTTCCAGCAAGAGCTGGCGCGCCAGTTCCATGCCCACCTCGCGCCCACGCTCCCCCGCTTCGCGCATCTGCTCGCGTACAGCATCGGAGATCGTGATACCCGCCACCTCGTTATGCAGACGTTCCGCGTGCCGGAAGCTATGCAGCGGAATCATCCCCAGAATCATGGGGACTGGCGGTTTCCCCTTGCGCTCAAAAAAACGCTCCAGCACCGTGATGTCATAGATGGGTTGGGTCATAATATAATCGGCCCCCGCCGCCAGCTTACGATCATAGCGTTCCAGTTCCAACTCAATCTCGCTGATCTGCGGCTCCTCTTCTGCTTCACCATCCCCTTTCAGCTTGCGCCGCGAGCGTTCGCGGTCCAGGTCAATGATCTCCTCGTTCATATTCAGGTTCAGCCCGGCGCCCACGTAAAATGACGCTTCGCCGCCAATCGAGGCCCCTGCCGCGTCTTGGCCCTTGTTCATCCCCTTGAGAATGCGAATCAGCCCTACCGAATCCACGTTCCAGATGCCCGTCAGATTGGGATAATCCCCCGCGTGTATGGGATCGCCCGTCAGCGCCAGGATATTGCGAATCCCCAGCGCGTGCGCCCCCAGCAAGTCTGATTGCAGCCCCATCAAATTGCGGTCACGAGTGGTGAAGTGAATAATCACCTCCAGGTCCAGGTGATCGCGGATCAACCGCGCCATCGCCAGGCAACTCATCCGCACACGCGCCATCGGGCTATCGGCAATGTTGATAAGCTCAACGCCCACCTCTTTGACCTGTCGCGCCCCCTCCAGAATCTTCGCCGGGTTCAAGCCCTTGGGAGGGTCGAGTTCCACCATCACCACAAACTCACCCACCTCCAGCTTTTGTTGCAGGCGCGTGGGCATCCCAGCTTTGACCGCGACCCCTTCTTCTTCCAGCAGCGCCCCGTTCGCAGGCGCGCGCGCCGCCACAGCAAGCGCCGCAGACGCCATGCTCACTGCTGTCTGCGCCTTTGCTTTGTCGTCCAGCGCCTGGCGCATCGCCAGCGTATGGCGCGGCGTCGTGCCGCAGCAGCCTCCGATCAGGCGCACTCCCGCCGCTGCAAAACGCTGGGCGTAATCGGCAAAATATTCCGGTGTGGAAACATACAAAAAACGCTGCTCAATGCGGCTGGGCAGTCCGGCGTTCGGCTGCGCCGAAAGCGTCACCTGGGGCAACCGGCGCACCGCCACCGCCATCTCTTCGATCACATCCAGCGTGCCGGAAGGGCCAACGCTGCAATTCGCGCCAATGACATCTGCGCCAAGCTCCGCCAACGCCAGCGCGACTCTGGCAGGCGATTGCCCGCCCAGCGTGCGCCCATCTTCTCCAAAACTCATCTGCGCCACCACCGGCAGATCGCAGCTTTCTTTCACTGCCAGCACCGCCTGGCGCAGTTCAGCCAGATCAGAGAAGGTCTCCAGAATAATGAGATCAACGCCACCTTCCAGCAGCCCCTCCACCTGCTCACGAAAGATCGCCCGCAGTTCCAGCACCCGCTGTTCATCCCGTTCGACCGTCAGGGGCGCTTGCAGCGGGCGGCCTGATGGCCCAACAGCCCCGGCCAGGAAAACGCTCTCGCCGGTAATCTCGCGCACTTCCCGCGCCAGCCTGGCTGCGCCGATATTGATCTGGCGCACTTTGTCGGCCAGATCATAATTTGCCAGCTTCGAGCGGTTCGCCCCAAAGGTGTTTGTCTCGATGATTTGCGCGCCTGCGCGAATATACTCCTGGTGAATCGCCCGCACCAGTTCTGGCCGCGAAAGCGTCACTTCATCAAAGCAGCGCGCCCGCGCCGCAGCGCCGGGCAAACGCGAATAGAGCAGCGTCCCCATCGCCCCATCTGCCAGCAGCGGCCCTTGCTGCAAACGCTCCAAAAACGGCTCTTTCATAAAACCTCCAGCAAAATCCGCCTGATTCCACTTCATAGCAATATGCTGGCTTCCAACCAACATATCTTCACATTTGTATCACACAAGATGGCCCTTATTATATCGTAAAAGACCAGGCCCTCTCCCCGTAAGAGAGGGCCTGGAGCATATCAGTTTCAGAAAGACGGCAGCGATTCAGCGCCAAGCAAGAGCGCGCTGTCAGATCGCCAGAACGGAAAGCCTACGAGAATGAGCCAAGCGCCACGCGCGCTGGAACACCCCCCAGCGCCTCCAGCGCGGCGGTAATACCCATCCGCTGGCAGGTAAAGATCGGGGTATCGCGCTCGGTATAGGCGCTCGCCTGCGATTCGCGCAGGTCCATGACCAGTTGCAGGAAATCCTCCGGCACATTCGTCTCGAAAGCCACTACAAACTCCTGATCGTCCAGCCCAAAAGAGTAGGTGGTATTGAGCCGCACCGTAGGGAAACGGTGGCCGATCTCGATATGCTCATCCATCATCGCCTGGCGTACCGCCTTGGACAACTCATACCAGCGGCGCTGCTTCACAAAGGGATAGACAAACAGATATTTTGCTTTCGTTGGCCGCAGTTGCAGCCGCATGCCTTCCTGGCCCGGATGAACATGGCTCTCAATATAGATCGAGCGCTTGGTCATCGCCAGGTACGAATAAGTGACGCTCAGATGCTGTCCAAAGACGGTGGAAAAGAGGCGTGTCGCGGCCTCTTGAAGCATATCTATCTCAGGACTTGCCATCCAGAGCAGAAAGTCACAATCCCCTCGCGTGCCCATTGTGCTGTAGCTCTCGACCATCATCTGCTCGCGGAGATGCTCGACCACCTGGGCAAACTCGCGTTTTTGCTGCTCGCGCTCCTCAGCGGGCAGACGCCGCCACTCCGGCGCAACCTTAAAAAACACGAAGCGCGTAAACTGCCGCTTCCTGGGGGCAGCCGCCGGGGCAGAAGATTCCTGCTCAGCCGCGTGGGGCTGGGCCGCGCCATTGGTGTGCTGCCCGGTATGTTCTACATGCTCATGAGGTGTTTGCTGTTCCATAACCGATCTTGACCTTATCCTTGAAGAATCCAGTACTCAGGAGAGAATCACCTATATCTTAGCATAGTTCACAGAAAAAGCGCCAACTCGCCCGTCAGGATAGCGTTATCTGAGGATGTGACCCTTGATCTGCGCCCAAGCGGCTCTTACAATAAGAGCCATCATGAATGGACGTAGCGCAATATTTAAGGCAACCGCCGCGCGCTGGATAGCGATCCTGGCGCTGGTCGCCATCCTGGTGGCAGCCCTCGGCGCGTGCAGCCCTGGGCATAGTGGCGGCAACCAGATCGCCTTCCTGCGCGGAGATAGCCTCTGGGAAGTTGACCAGGACGGCAGCAACCTGCACCAGATCGCCTCAGATCACCTGATCGGCTTTTCCTGGTCGCCCGATCACCACCAGATCGTCCTGCGCATGTCCAACGGCACGCCCCCCGCCGATCCGCATACTTTCGGCTTCGGCGATCTCAAGAGCGAGCTAGGCGTCACCAGCGTTGATGGCGGCGCCATTCTCCAGATCACCCCGCCGGATAGCGGCCTGTGGCGAAGCGATGCCTGGTGGAATGCCAGCGGCAATCGCCTGCTGTACCGCGAAGAACCATCTGGATCGGATGGGCAGCCCGCCGCGCCTCAATGGAAGCTTTCCCAGGCCGATCAACCCGCAGGCGTCGCGCGCAAAGACCTGCCCGCCAGCGTCGTCCTGCCAGCCATCAACAGCGATGGCGCCCGCGTTGCCAGCATTGATGCCAGCGGGCGCTTATTGGTTGGCGCTCCCGGCAGCCCGGCCAGCGTCGTAGCAACCGGGGCGCTTATCGCGCTGCCCCTCTCCCCTGGCTACCCCGCGCGCCCGCTCTGGCAGCCCGGCAGCGGGGCATTGCTCTATGCCGTCGCCTCGGCTGGTCCCACTCCCAATGTCGCCACCCTCGTCCTCAGAGACAGCAGCGGCGCGGTGCACCCGCTCCTGACCCTCGCCAACCTCCAGCAGTACGCCTGGTCGCCCGATGGACAAGCATTACTGGTGCGCACCGCCAGTGAGTACCGCCTCTACAGCGCCACAGGCGCGCTGCGTTTCATGTGGAACGACACCAGCCCCGCATCGCTGCCCTTCTGGTCGCCAGATAGCCACTGGCTGCTCGTCCTGGACCCTGGCAGCGCCTCGCTGGTCAATATCGCTACCCAACAGCGCCAGACGTTGCTGAACGGAGCCTTCGCCCTGCCCCCAGCCCCCGGCGATACTACCCAGGCCCCGTTTTTGCGGCCAGCCGCCAGCAGCCCCTGGAACAGGGAGAGCAGCGCCTTCCTGCTCACCAGCGACGGACATGGAACCTGGGAATCGCCGCCAGGGAAAACACTCCCCACCGGCAGCGGCAGCGGCGATGGCCTCTATCTGGTCACGCTGGCCGGGCAAAGCAGCGCCCCACAGGTTCCAACGCTCATCAATTGGGGCGAACATCAAAGCGTGGCCTGGACCACGCTCGACCCCAACTGCTCCTTTCTCATGATCTAGGACCACCAGCGTTCAGAAAGAAGGACGTGCGCCAATGGCAGACATCCATCGCAAAAAAGCCAGACCACAACGCGCCAGGCGAGAAGAAGCGCCCGACGCGCCCGATTACGACACGCTGCTCCTGCTAGAGCGCCTGGAGAGCTTGCTGGAGGAGATGGAGGAACTAGAAGTCTCCAGCCGCGCGGAAATCGAGGCGCGTATCGCAGCCCTCCATCAAGCACTGGACACCGAGGAAGGCTGAAATACCATAATGAAATACAATATTACAGAACAAGGCGCTGTGACTACCAGAAAGGCAGCACAGCGCCTGGGCAGGCTGGTACACATCCCGCGTCAATTCTTAGGGATCAGCAGAGAAGAGCGCAGCAGAGATCACCCGCCACCCAGATACGCCTGGCGCACCAGATCATTCGTCAGCAGATTCTGCGCGGTGTCGCCCAACACGATCTTGCCGTTCTGCAAGACATAGCCGCGATCCGCCACATTCAGCGCCATATTCGCGTTCTGTTCCACCACGAAAATGGTCACGCCCTGCTTGCGGATCTCCGTAATCGTATCGAAGACTCGCTCTACCAGAATAGGCGAAAGGCCCATAGAAGGCTCGTCCATGCACAGCAGCCGGGGCCGCGCCATCAACGCTCGCCCCATCGCCAGCATCTGTTGCTCGCCACCAGAAAGCGTGCCCCCCGCCTGCTTCAGACGCTCCTTCAGGCGTGGGAAGAGCGTATAGACCCGCTCCATATCCTCCGCGATTTGCTGGCGATCCGAATGGAGATAAGCACCCATCTCCAGGTTCTCAGCGACGGTCATACGCGCGAAGATATGGCGCCCTTCAGGCACCATTGCCAGCCCGGAGGCCACAATCTTTGAGGTAGGAGCGCGCTCTATCTTCTGGCCCTCAAAAATGACCGATCCCCTCACCGGGCGCACAATTCCAAAAATCGTTTTCATCGTCGTCGTCTTACCCGCCGCATTGGCTCCCAGCAGACAGACGATCTCGTTTTGATCCACCTGAATAGACACATTCTGAAGGATATGGCTGGGGCCATAGAAGGTGTCAACCCCCCGAAGTTCAAGCATCATGGGCCGCCGCCTTCCTTCCAAGATAGGCTTCAATCACGCGCTCATTGCGGCGGACATCGCCTGGCAACCCTTCCGCAATTTTGCGCCCGTAATCCAGCACCGAAATCCAATCAGAGATACCCATCGTGACGGTGAGCTTATGTTCGATCAAGAGAACGGTAATGCCGCGTTCATCGCGTAGACGGCGAACATAACGGACAGCATCCTCCGTTTCGCGCTCGTTCATGCCAGCGGTTGGTTCATCCAGCAGCAGCAACACCGGGTCAGAAGCCAGGGCGCGGGCAATCTCCACCCGGCGCTTATCCGCGTAGGACAGGCTGGAAACCGGATCATCTTTGCGCTGCACCAGATGCTCGCCAAAGAACCGCAGCAGTTCGATGGCCTTCTCGCGCGCCCGCTCTTCCTCCGAGGTCATCGTTGGCAAGCGCGTAACCGAAGAGAAAATACCGGAGCGCAGGCGGGCATGCTGGCCGACCAGAACGTTCTCCAGAATGGACATATTGTTGAAGAGGCGGATATTCTGGAAGGTGCGCGCCACCCCCTGGTGCAAGATCTGATCGGGTGACAACCCGATCAACTCGCGCCCGCGCAGCAAAATCTTCCCCTGGTATGGGCGGAAGTAGTTCTCCGCGCGAATCAACAGCGGTTCAACGAAAGGGCTGGCGTAGCGCGCCCATAGCCCATAAACGGCGGCTGCTACTACCAGGAAGACCGCGACGGCAGCCACCAGCGTCAGTTGGGCAGAGATAATCAGAAAAAAGAGCAGTCCTAAACCAACCGCTTCCACGATGCCCACGATCAACCCCTGGAGATTGCCACCCAGCCGTCTGCGGGCGAGGAGCATATAGGCGGCAATGCCAAGGGCCAGCAGCACACCCACAATAACTGCCAGCAGCACGGCATAGTCTGGCATAGCCGCATTGACCAGCGTAAACACCAGATCGCTCAGCAGATAGCCCAACAGCGTCCCCAACGCCACGCCGACGAGATGACGAACCGTAATCCCCAGGAAGGTTTGGATCAGCAGCATCGCCAGATAGCCCCAGGCTTCTCGCAGAAAGCCAACCGAGATACGATCTGGGCGATAGATGCCCGTAATCACATTAAAAACGGTGGTCTTTCCCGCGCCATTGGGGCCAATGATGCTGTAAATCTGCCCGCGATAGATCTTGAGATCAAGGTCGCCAACTGCTGCCAGACCGCCAAAGCTTTTATTCATACCTTGCACATCGAGCAGCACTTCATCCGTTCGCGTGCCAGGCTCAGGCGCCCCAGGCGAGGGCATCGGAGATTGTTCCACCTGAATACTCATGAGACGCCTCCTGCCTTCCCCTGGCCTGGAGGAGCGGTTCCCTCTGGGCCTGCGGGGGAGTCCATCGCTTCAACCAGCGCCTCGGCTTCTATCTCTTCCAGTTCCTGGAAGGATTCAATCGTCGCCTCGCTCTCTGGCGCGCCAGCAGGCACGACAATTTCTCTGCCCGTCTCGCTATCTACCAGGGCAACCGTTTCACCCTTCAGTTCTCGTTTGCGCAGCGTGCTGGGGATCAACCCCTGCGGGCGTAAGATGACCATCAGCAGCAAAATGACACCAAAGATCAAGAATTCCGAGTTATTAATCTGCTCGGCCAGATTAGGCACTTTGGCCTCGAGGAAGTGGAGCGCGCTGGTGGGTACCTGAATGGCGACGGGAACGATGACGAGGAGGCGACTGACGATGCTCAGCAGCAGCGCGCCCGTAATCACCCCAGGGATGCTGCCCATTCCACCCAGCACGATCATCACCAACACGGTAATCGAGACAGAGAAGCCAAACTGCTCAGGGGACACGATATGATTTTGCGCCCCATAGAGGACACCGGCAAACCCCGAAACCGAAGCGCCAATGGCAAAAGCCGTCAGCTTTGTTCTGACGAGATTGACGCCTGAGCAGGCAGCCGCCGTTTCGTCTTCGCGGATCGCCACCCAGGCACGCCCAATCCGCGAGCTGCGCAGCAGCACCACGCCAATGGTTGCCAGAACCACCAGCCCAAACACCAGATAATAGAAATTGGTGACATCCGCGTGGAGGACGCTGCTCAGTTCAAAAGTGTAGGTTCCAAAGGGGAAGGCCAGGGGAGTTGGGCTGCGCACGTTCAGGCCATTAACGCCGTGCAAATTGACAACCCCTAAGAGCGGAAAGGTCACTGTGGATGAGTTCCTAAACACAATAGGAACGATCTCGCCAAACCCCAGGGTCACGATTGCCAGATAGTCACCGCGCAGGCGCAAAGTCGGCGCGCCAAGCAACACGCCGAACATCGCGGCAATCACCGGAGAGGCCAGGAGCAAGGGCCAGACGGGAACATGAAAATCGCTAAAGTTTGCCGCCCCGTAGGCATAGGCTCCAATGGCAAAGAACGCGGCATAGCCCAGGTCCAGCAATCCGGCGAACCCCACCACGACATTCAAGCCTAACGCCATCAAGATATAGATGCCAGCGGAGGTGAGAACGCCCAGCCACTGATCGCCATCAACCGTCGGAAAAATTGCGCTGGATGCCTGGGCAAGCACATCGGAAAAGAACTGCGGCATAAATAAGAAGAGCAGAAAAGCGATCAGCCCCAGACCCCAGCCACCAAAAATGCCCCGACGCCACTCAAAGGGCCGAATACTGCGTCTCTTCAACGGTATCTGCATTGTGTGTTCCCTTTCCTTCCGGCTTCAGCCGCTACACCTTCTGAATTTCCGGCTTGCCTAGCAACCCCGAAGGGCGGAAGACCAACACCAGCACCAGCACCGCAAAGACGGTGGCATCTGCCCACCTCAAACCATTCTCTATATATGCGGTGACAAATGCCTCGACCAATCCGATAAAGAGACCACCCAGCATGGCGCCATAGATATTGCCAATGCCACCCAGCACCGCCGCGGTGAAGGCTTTCAAGCCAGCCTCGAAGCCGGTGAAGAAAAAGGCTACCTGTAACCGCATCGCATAGACCACACTGGCCGCTCCGGCCAGCGCACCCCCAATAAGGAAGGTGATAATGATGACCTGATTGATGTTGACCCCCATGAGCGATGCGGCCTCCTTATCCTGAGACACCGAACGCATCGCGCGGCCCATCTTGGTCCGGCTGATAAAGGTTGCCAGCGCGTACATCAGGATCACCGCCAGCGCCATGATAAAAACATCGAGGTTCTTGAAGTTCACCCCAAAAATGGTCCAGGTGACATTGGGGAAAAGATTGGGAACATTGACCGCCGATGGGCCAACGGCGAACAGGCCAAGGTTTTCGAGAATGAAGGAAGCGCCAATAGCTGAAATCAGCGGCGCAACGCTCGCTGCTTTTCGCAGGGGGCGGTAGGCGATGCGTTCCACCGTGAAGGCAATCACTGCGCAAGCGGCCATGGAGAGCGCCATCAATAACAAGACAATTCCGATCAACTCGAAAGGATTGGTGATCGGTTGGTTCAGCTTCAATACCCTTGTGAGCATAAAGTACGTGACCAGGGTACCCCACATGAAGACATCGCCATGCGCAAAATTGATCAACTGGATAATGCCATAGACCAGCGTATAGCCAATGGCAATCAAGGCATAAATGGCTCCTGTGGTGACACCTTGCTCGATCACCTGCAAGATTGGAAGCGTACCTTCAGCAAGAATCATCAGCGATGACAGCGCGCAAGCCCTCGCTTTTGGCAAGGGATACGCCACTGCTCCTTTCTACACATCCCCCAGGGGGCAAGGATAGGGCGGAGCAGATGCCTTCACCTGTTTTCCTGCTAAGGGCATCCCTCTGCGCCAGGGAACAGTTGCAGCTCATGTGATACAAGGTGAGAGAGCTGGCTCTCCTTGAGTGTTGCCAGCTCTCCCACCAAGGATCAGGTGTCGATCAGGTCAGCGTATGACTAGCTGCCCAAAACCACGTTCTTCACGAACGCCCACTTCCCACCATCCACCTTATAGAGGGACCAGACGCCGCCGCTGGAGTTGTCACCATGCGCGTCAAAGCTGATGTGACCAGTCACCCCATCATACTGGGTAGCCTGCACAGCATCTATCATCGCCGCGCGGTTAAGATCTTTCCCACCGGAGATGATGCCCTCGATAGCCTTGATGAGAATCTTCGCCGCATCGTAGGAGTTGGCGCTGTAGGCCCCCAGGTTCTCGTTCGGGAACGCCGCTTTGTAGTCAGTCCTAAACTTGGCTGCATCAGCATTCGTGAGGCTGCCCGTATCTGGCGCACCTACCGTACCGTAGGTGTTATTGGCCGCCTGCGCACCCGCCTGATCAAGGAAGCCATCATCAGCGCCAATGCCATCTCCGCCAACCAGCGGCTTATTGTACCCGGCTGCGACCAACTGCGCCTTGAGCGTGCCGCCGCCACCAGAAGTCACGCCACCGTAGTAGACCACATCAGGATTCTTAGCCACGATCTTCGCTGCCAGCCCCGGAATCTGCGCCGCCCCATTGGCCGGGATGCCATCACGCCCCAGGATCGAGGCGTCGCCATTTTTCTTCTTGAACTCATCGGAGAAGTAGTTGGCGATACCAACGCCATAGACTTCCTGGTCGTCCACAATGTAAACCGTCTTGGCGCCCAGATCAGTAACCGCGATATCAGCATCCAGGGTTCCTTGCGCGATGTCATTGCCAGGGATGCGGAAATAGCTCTCTGGCTTGCCTGCCGGATGGAGGGTAGCCCAGTCAAAGCCGTTGGGCTTTGCAGCGTCTTCAATCGTCAGGCCAGGATTCGTGTTGGCCGGGCTAATCATCACCAGGCCAGCGTTCTCAGAAACGGGGATCTCAGCTCCTGCCACGTTGCTGTTAAACGGTCCGACGAAGCCAAGGATGCACTTATTCGCCACCATGTCGGTAACGTTCTTCGCGCCCGTGTCAGGATCGTGCTTACCCAGCGCCGCTGAAACGTCGTTATACGCGATGTGGCTCAAGGTGTAGCCGCCGCCTACGTCGGTATTCTGCTGCACAGCGAGCTTGACTGCGTTCTCGGCTGGCTTCCCCTCAGAGCCATCGGTGCCAGTCGTCGGCAGATCGCTGGCAATGCTGATCTGTCCATTGCACAGCTTGGTTCCCGTACCAGTAGTACCACCTCCGCACGCTGCCAAAGCAGCAGAAAGCGCTGCAATACCAAGCGCGTAGGTAATGGTCCGATACCATTTTCGCATGAACCTGTTGCCCTCCTCAAAGAAAATGTACTAAAGACTCCACCCTGCTCAAGACCAATACAGGCAGGCATCAATCCAGGCAAGCGCAGTCCATACCTGGATGGTTGTGCCAGCCCGAACCAACGCCGATTCCTGGCAGGAAAAATTGCCAGAGAACCCGCATATCTATATTACGTCTCAGGCATTCATAAACTCACGCGAGATTCTCGCGGCGCTGCTTCACCCAACCAGGCCATATCTGGAACACCATACCCCAATGATGAGGTCAATTGAAGGCAAGGCAGATTCTTTGCGGCATCATGGGCAAGCTGATCAGGAGAAACAGCCAACTTCATCCTTGTTGGCGAGGATTATACGGGCAAGCTATACGGCTGTCAAGCCCCCAACTCCCAATATTTTCTAAGAATATTGGTGGTCTCACACAAAAACACCTGGACCTTAGCCCTGGGGGACACGACGTTTCAACAGGGACCACCCACCGACCACATATTCCACCGCAGAAAAGATGGTCCAGATCAGCGCAAGCAGCATAATGACATCTGAGGCAATCAACACAGCGCCAGCCACATTGCCAACCGAAAACACCACGCCAGCCGATGAAGCCGCGCCCCAGGGGAAAGACGCTTGCGCTTCCAACGCCTTCGCCAGCAATAAACCGGCCAGTCCGAGCATCGTAATGGCCGTCTTCTGCTTGCCCCAGCGTCCGGCGGGAATCACAACCCCCTCGGAAGCCGACAGCGAACGCAGGCCAGCAACAATGAACTCGCGGCTGATGATGATCACCACCAGCCAGGCAGGAAGCACCCCCACCTGGACCAGCGCCACCAGCAGCGCGCTGACGTAGACCTTATCAGCCGTCAGATCCAGAAAAACGCCCAGGTGCGACACCAGCTTATATCTGCGGGCAAGACGGCCATCCAGCAAATCAGAGATCGCGCCCAGCACAAACAACGCCAGAGCCGCCAGATAAGCCCAGGGAGTATCAAGCAGCACCAGAACCACCAGCGGCACAGTGCTGAGTAAACGCCCTATACTGAGGAGATTGGGTACTTCGCGCACAAGGCTGCTCCTCAAGTGAAGTAGAATAAACAGGCGCTTTGCCATCCGGCGCAGCGCCTCGTCAGCCCGAGCGGTCAGACACCACACAAGAGCCGGGAGACACCGGGCAGGCGCGCCTCTTCTATCCCTCTAAGTGTAGAAGATTGCCACCCCTTTTTGCAAGCGATAGCAATCAAGCGTAAGAAACCTTGAATTAGCCTCTGGTTTGTACTAGACTACACAATGCAGGCGCATCCTTCGCCACATATCTGCGCGCCCATCCAGCGCCACCCAGAGGGAAGATCATCCGTGTCCAGCGAAATCCAGATAGCAGCGCCCCGCGTTCCTATCCTCCCTATCCTCTATGAAGACAGAGACCTGCTCGTCGCCGACAAACCGGCGGGCCTGGTGGTTCATCCCGCCTACAAGCATCCCGATGGAACCCTCTTTGATGCCGTCAGCCTTTATATGCAGATGCGCGGCGAAGCCAAACCCTGTCTGCTCCATCGCCTGGACAAAGACACCTCTGGCGCGGTTCTGCTGGCAAAAACCGAGGCTGCCCGGCGACATCTGGTGCGCCAGTTTGAGCAGCGCGCCATTCGCAAAACCTATCTCGCCCTGGTCTGTGGCGCGCTTTATCCGGCTTGCGGCGAGATTGACGCGCCCCTACGCCGTGATCCTGCTGACCGCAGACGCATGCAGATCGACTCGCAAGGCGCGCCAGCCCGCACCGGCTACCAGACCCTCAAAACGCTGGGGCCGGGCTTTGCATTGATCGAACTCCAGCCCATCACCGGGCGCATGCACCAGCTTCGCATCCATCTGGCGGCGCAGGGCGCGCCCATTGTGGGTGACACCCTCTACGCCGGTTCAGACCCCTGGAGGCCGCTCGCGCCGCCGCGCCAATGTCTCCACGCGCACATACTCACCTTCCAGCATCCCACCACCGGCAGCCGCCTGAGCGTGGTATCGCCTTTGCCCCAGGACATACAAACCATTCTGACGACCTTGACTTCACCAGAACGTTGTTTTTAGATAGAAAGGATACAACTCGTGGAAATCACCAGCCTTGAACAGATTGATCGCCGCTATCGCCATATCTATCTCTCGCCACATTTCGACGACGCTGCGCTCTCCTGTGGCGGCTCCATCGGCCTTCAGACCTCCTGTGGACTGAAGGCGCTGGTTATCACCGCCTTTGCAGGCGTGCCACCTGAAGACCAGCAGCCCGGCGGCTTCGCCCGCCAGACCCATCAGGACATGGGCCTGTCCGCCAGTCCCCACGAAGTCGTCAAAGCGCGGCGGCGGGAAGATAAAGAAGCCATCTCCACCTTGGGAGCAGATACCTTCTGGCTGGACCACTTCGACGCCATCTATCGCGGCGTACCGCCCTACTACCAAAACAACGAAGCACTCTTTGGACAGGTTGATGCCAATGACTTTAGCCTGGATGAGCAGCTTGGAACGTTCCTCTTGGAAGTCTATCGGCGCGCCCCCCTGGCAACCTTCTATGTGCCGCTGGGCGTCGGCCACCACGTCGATCACCAGCTTTGCTGCTCGGCGGGTGATCGCCTGGCGCAGCAGGGCGCGAACATCAAGTTTTACGAAGATTTCCCCTATGTTGCCACGCCTGGCGCGCTCGACACGCGCAGGCGAGAACTGGGCAGCAGCCTGGAAGCCGAGCTTGTCGAAGTTTCCGGCTCGCTGCGCCTGAAAGAAGACGCGCTCATCTGCTATAAGAGCCAGATTCCGGTCCTTTTTGGCAGCGCCGATAAGATGCAGCGGTCCCTCGAAGACTACATGGGTTCGCTCCGCCGCACCTATCCTGGCATCGAGATCGAGCGTTTCTGGCAATTCAAATAAGATGCGTTTGAGAAACGCTTAGCGCCGCGCGGCTGGTTGGCGGAGGGCAATATGAATAGGTCGGCCTTCCGCCGCCAGCACCGCCTCGCGCAGCGCCTCGCTGAGCGTCGGGTGCGGGTGGATCGTCGCAATAATCTCGTCGCTGGTGAGTTCGGCACGCATCGCCAGTGTATACTCGGTAATCAGATTCGTCGCGTCGGGGCCGATGATCGTCGCGCCCAGCACCTCATCATACTGCCCTAGAATGACTTTGACAAAGCCATCCGCCTCATCCATCGAGAGCGCCTTGCCGTTCGCCCGGAAGGGAAACTTTTCCGCGCGCGCTGATGCGTCGCGCTCTTTGGCCGCCGCCTCGGTCAGCCCCACCGAAGCAATCTCCGGGTGCGTATAGATAGGGCGCGGATAGGCATTATAATCCATCGTCGCATCGTGGCCCATCGCGTTTTCCGCCGCTATTTCGCCCTCCGTCGAGGCCACATGCGCCAGCATCGTCTTGCCAACCAGATCACCAACCGCGTAGACGCCCGGCAGGTTCGTCTCCATTCGCTCATTCGTCTTCACGCGAGCGCGGTCCATCGCCAGCCCTTGCTTCTTGAGTTCATCCAGTCCAGCGTTGTTGGGGCCACGCCCCACCGCCACCAGCACATAGTCAGCGGTAAACGCCTGCTCGCCGCTCGCCGTCTTAGCAATGACCTGCTTCTGTTTGCCGCTCTCGCCAATGGACTGTACCGTCGAATCAACAAAAATCTCGATACCTTGCTTCTTCATCTCGCGCGTCAGCAAGGTGATCGCATCCGGGTCTTCGGTGGCGACAATTGACGGCAGCATCTCGATGACCGTCACTTTAGTTCCAAACGCCGCAAAGGCGCAGGCCAGTTCAACGGCAATCACGCCTCCGCCGATGCAGATCAGCGATTTTGGCGCTTCTTTCAGGCTCAGTGCGTCATCGCTGAAGATCACGCGCTCGCCATCAATGCCCGGAAACGGCGGCTTCAGCGTTACCGAGCCGTTCGCCAGAATCAGCTTGCTCGTCGTCACCTCTTGCGTCCCATCCTTGCCCTCGATGCGCACCCGATTTGCCGAAAGCGGCGTACCCAGCCCCTCAAAAACTTTGACGCCGTTGGCCTTGAGGAGTTGTCCCACGCCGCCGGTCAACTGCTTCACCACCTTCTCCTTGAACGCAACCGCCTGGCGCATATCGAACTTCGGCTTCTCCGTGTGAATGCCAAAATCCTCATACAGATCGAAGTTTCTGAGCGTATCGGCAATATGGATCAGCGCCTTGGAGGGGATACAGCCCACGTTCAGGCAGGTGCCTCCCAGATATTCTTTCTCGACAATCGCCACCCTGGCTCCAAGCTGGGCGGCGCGAATCGCGGCAGGATAGCCGCCGACGCCAGCCCCCAGCACCAGCACATCAAACTGATTTTGTTCTGCCACAAACCTGCTCCTTTATCTTTTATAGGGTATTTCTCACGCCTGGTTGACCAAGAACACCTTTAGCGCCTGCTGCGCGCGCGCCAGTTCAACGCCTTCGTGAAACTGTTCCAGCGGCAGCCGATGGCTGATGAGGTCGGCGACGCGCACCTGCCCTGAAGACAGCAACTCCAGCGATGCGCGCAGATCAGCCGGTGAGGACGAATAACTGGCTGTGAGCGTCAGTTCATGATGATAGACCATCGAGAGATCAATCGAAGCTACCAGACCCGGCGGGCAGGCAAAAAGGTTGAGCGTTCCTCCTGCGCGCACCAGCCCCAGCGCCTGTTGGACGGCGCGAGCGCCGCCCGCCGTCAGGATGGCACCATCCACACCGCGCCCATTGGTCCAGGCACGCACCTGCTCTGCCAGATCGCCCCTTTCCGCGTGCAGCGCCAGGTCCACACCCAACGCTCGCGCCAGTTCCAGCCGCTCTTCCAGCATATCAATGCCCATCACCCGCGCCCTGTCCACCACTGCTTTCACGGCCTGCGCCATCTGCAAGCCGATAGACCCCAGCCCGATCACCAGCGCCGTATCGCCCGGCAGAAGCGCGGAGCGGCGCACCGCGCGCACACAGCAGGCCAGCGGCTCGGTAAACGAGGCGTGTTCATCACTGAGGTGATCGGGAAGAGGCAGCGTAGTCTGGCGAACGTTCTCAGCAGGCACACGCACGTAATCGGCGAAGCCGGAGGGGAAGATATTGCTGGTCTTGAAGCGAGCGCACATCGAAGGATGCCCATGACGGCAATAGTGACACGCGCCGCAGGGTACATGGTGCGCTACCACCACGCGATCACCTGGGCGAAACGCTGCGACTTCCGCGCCCACCGCCGCCACGCGCCCCGCCAGCTCATGCCCCAGGATGACCGGCGGCGCGATCTGCCCGACGATCTTGGCAATATCCGACCCACACAAGCCGCATCCGGCGGGCCGAAGTAACAACTCATCCGGCCCAATCTCAGGAATGGGCATATCCTCAACACGCACATCATCGTAGCGGTGATAGATAACTGCTTTCACAGATATGGCCTTCTGCAAGAGTTCTGGCGCGGGCGCGCGAGCGACCAACGGGAGCGAGAGTGCGGGAACCCAGTGGCAGCCCGCGAGCGAGGCGCAGCCGAGCGAGAATGCGGGAACCCGGTTCCCACAAGGGCTGCCCCGCGTCAGCGGCCTGCAAGCACCCGCCGCCGAAGGCGCGGGCGAGAGCGCCACCCAACAGTATAGCATATGTGCTTCAGGCAGCGCGCCCCTCGATTGTTGGTAGGCACATTTCTTGCAAACTCAGCCACTTACCTGAGTAGTCTGAGACGCCTTCTCGGAAGGCTTTTTGAGTACCGAGACGGGTTTCTTACAAGCAACTTGTCAATTTCGCAAACACTATGCTATAGTAATGCCAACATCCAACGTCTGAGAGAACCGCAAGGCATGTGGGTGGCTTCTGCATGGCCGCACGTCCCCCAGGCGACACCGCAAGCAATCCCCTTCCTGGTATATGGCGGCGGTGGCAGCATGGAATGGACACATGTTCGCGCGGCCCTGCTCCAACGCAGCGCGGCGTTGATGATAGCACTAGGAGGGCAAAGTTTACGTGGACAATTTCATTTGGATTGCTGTACCGCTCGCCGCCAGCGTGGTGGCAATTCTCCTCGCCATCTATCTGGCCCGCTGGGTACTGCGGCTCGATCAAGGCAATGAGGGTATGCAGAAAGTGGCGCGTGCCATCTTCCAGGGCGCACAGGCGTTCATCAGACGCCAGTATCTTACCATCGCTCTACTCGCTCTTGGAGCCGCCGTTGTCGTAGGCGTGCTGCTCGCCTTGCTCAGTGGCAACGGCAGCACAATCGCAGGGGTAATGCCGCTTGGCATTGCCATACGCGCGGCCATCGCCTTTCTGATCGGCGCGGGCTGCTCCATTCTCTCCGGCCTGGTGGGCATGAACGTCGCCGTTCGCTCCAACAGCCGGGTTGCCAGCGCAGCAAGCAATGGCCTTGGCGACGCGCTGCTGGTGGGCTTGCGTGGGGGCGCAGTCACCGGCTTCCTGGTCATCGCCTTGAGTCTGCTGGGCGTCACCCTTGTCTATGTGATCTACAACGCGCTTGGCTCTTCGGTAGAAGATACCCCGGTGCTGATCGTCGGCTTCGGCTTTGGGGCCAGCTTCGTAGCCCTCTTCGCCCAGCTTGGCGGCGGCATCTACACCAAGGCGGCTGATGTCGGCGCTGATCTGGTGGGCAAGGTTGAGGCAGGCATCCCCGAAGACGACCCGCGCAACCCCGCCGTGATCGCCGACCTCGTAGGCGACAACGTGGGCGACTGCGCCGGACGTGGCGCTGACCTCTTCGAGTCCACCGCCGCCGAAAACATCGGCGCGATGATCCTGGGCGCCGCTGTCTACGTCAGCCTGGGCAAGCAGAATGTCGGCTGGATCATCTTCCCGCTGGTCGTGGTTGGCTTTGGCATCATCGCTTCGATGATCGGCCTTCTGGCCGTTCGTTCTACCGGCTTGAAAGAGCCGAGCGAAGGCGCAGAGCGCGATGCAGGCGTGATTGCTATGGGCCGCCTGAACGTCGGCTACTACGTCACCGCAGCACTGTCGCTCATTGGCATCGTCGCCTTAAGCTATTTCCTGTTGGATAAAGATAGCTGGTATTACTTCGCGGCGGCTGGCGTGGTTGGCATCCTCAACAGCATCGCCTTCGTCTACATCACCCAGTACTACACGTCCGGCAAGTGGCGTCCGGTGCGACAGATCGCTGAGGCCAGCAAGACCGGCCCAGGCACCAATATCATCGCGGGGCTATCCGTTGCCTTTGAGAACACGGCGCTGCCGGTGCTTGCCATCTGCGCCTCGCTGGGCCTGGCCTATTGGCTTGGCACCCTCGCAGGCATCCCCAGTCAGACTGGCGGCATCATCAGCACAGGTGGCATCTACGCCACCGCCGTAGCAACAATGGGAATGTTGATGAGCGCGTCCTATATCCTGGCAATGGACAGCTTTGGCCCCATCACCGACAACGCGGGCGGCATCGTCGAAATGAGCGGCGCGCCTGACGAAGTGCGCGTCGTCACCGATGCGCTCGACAGCGTGGGCAACACCACCAAAGCCCTCACCAAAGGCTATGGCATCGGTTCCGCCGCGCTGGCCGCGTTCCTGCTCTTCAGCGCCTATCTGGATGTTCTCCAGCGCAGCAGCTACACCCCCACGGGCGGCACCAGTTACAGCGTCAACCTGGCGAACCCGCCGATCTTCATCGCCGCGCTGCTGGGCGCTGCGCTGATCTTCCTGTTTAGCTCGCTGGCAATTCGGGCCGTTGGCGCAACTGCCCAGAGCATGATCGAGGAAGTGCGCCGCCAGTTCAAGGCCAACCCTAAGATCATGGCTGGTGAGGCCGATCCCGACTACGCCACCTGCGTAGACATCAGCACCAGGGCCGCCCTGCGGCAGATGGTCATTCCTGGCGTGCTGGTCGTGGCCTGCCCCATTATCGTCGGTCTGGCGCTTGGCCCGGAGGCTGCCGCCGGATTCCTGATGGTTGGCACCGTTGGCGGCATTCTGATGGCGCTGGTGATGAACAACGGCGGCGGCGCGTGGGACAACGCCAAAAAATACATCGAAGCAGGCTTCCTGAAGGATGATCAGGGCGCCATCCTGGGCAAGAAGACCCCGGCCCATCAGGCCGCCGTCGTCGGTGATACCGTCGGCGATCCCTTCAAGGATACCGCCGGACCATCGCTGCACATTGTCATCAAACTGCTCAGCACCATCACGCTTGTGCTGGCCCCGCTCTTCATCTTCTTCCACCCACACCCATAAGGCTGGAAGATACTACAGCAGGGAGTTGACAACACCCTCTGGCAGAGCTTACGCTATCGGCGACTTGCTGCTATCCGGGCAAAACCGGATAACCGAGCCGCCGATAGTTTCTTGTAGCGTTTTGGTAGCGATAGAACGAGTGGCTTTGCGTTTCCGTGTCGCTGGCTGGCGCAGCCTGGCCGCGCTGCTCTGCATCGCTCCCCTTCCCCGATCAACGCGCTGGAGAACGCCGCCAATCAGGGACTGGATGTGCGCGTGATGCTGGAGCCGCGTCCATTTGGCTTCAGCCCCGTCTCTGTAGCGATAGCGAGGATTTATGACCACCAACGCCTATTCATCGTTATGGTTTCAGCTTTTTATGCCCTTGCAGACTGAGGAATGGACGGGCAAAGACGTGGCCTTCCTGGCGCGACAGCTCCCCCTGCCGCGCTATCAACGCCTGCTCGACCTCTGCTGCGGCTATGGCCGACATGCCCTCCCACTGGCCGGGCGCGGCTATCAGGTGACGGGCCTTGATCGAGACGCAGCAGCCATCGCCGAAGCCCAGCAGCGCACGGCGCGGGCAGGCCAGGCAATCACCTATCTGATCGCCGACATGCGCCAGGTTGGGGAGGTACCCGGCGCATTCGACGCCGTGATCAACATGTGGCAGAGCTTCTGTTATTTCGATGAGGCGACCAATATTGATCTGCTGCGGCAAATGCATCGCAAGCTAACGCCTGGTGGCCGCTTCATCATTGACATGTACAATCGCGCCTTCTACGAGCGCCAGCAGGGTTCTCAACGTCGGGAGATCAACGGCATCATCGTCGAATCGAACACCTACCTGCAAGACCGTCGCCTGCATTCGGTCTTGCGGTACCTGGATGAAGCGGGCGAGCGCGGCGGCGACCATTTTGATTTCCAGATGTTCACGCCCGACGAGTTCAGCGCCCTGGCAGCCGCGTGCGGCTTCACACCACGCCTGGTCTGTACCTGGGCCGATGAAAACATCGCTCCGTCGTCTGATGTAGCGCGCATGCAGATCGTGCTTGAGAAAACCACCCAAGAGCGAGCACCTCAGTAAAAAAGCGTTGAAAAGAGCAGTGCTGAAAAAGAGCTGAAAAAGAGAAAGGAACGCGAAACCATGATAACCGAAATCGCCATCTTTCAGGCCGTCCCCGGCAAAGCAGAAGCCTTCGCGCAGGGCATCCAGAAGGGAATCGAAGTGGTGCGCCGTGACGCCGGGTGCCACTCCGTCGCCGTTCACCGCTGCATTGAAGACACCGGGCGCTTCATGCTCGTAGTACAATGGGATAGTCTGGAGGCGCACACCGAAGGCTTCCGCAAATCGCCGCTCTTTGCCGAATATCGCAGCCATATCGCCGGTCTCTTTCAGGATAGCCCTGTCGTCCATCACTACGAAGCCATCAGTTCCTAAGAGCGCCTCACACAACCTCCGCACGAGCAGGGGCGGGGTTGGAGCGCCGTCCTTCCAGGCGGCAGGGGTGGGGCCACCCGTCGGTTGTGTGAGGCATTCTAAGAAGCCATTGGTTCCTGGCTCTCCCCAATAGGCGGGAACACTCATTGCCGCATCCGAAAGAATCGAAAAGAAGGGAAAGACAAAGAAAAGCTAGAGAAAGAAAAGCCGGAAGAAATAGACCAGTAACACGCTCATCACCCATCAGCTTGTAGCAAGGGAGGGTTTTCTATGGCCTACGACCCAACTGCTTCTGAAGAGGTCGCGCCACGCGCGCCAGCCGCCGAGGGCCAATCTACCCTGGAAAGCGCCGACGCGCTGATCAAGCGCGTTGACGAACTGCGCAGCCAGATAGACGATGCCAACTATAACTATCATGTGCTGGACAACCCGACCATCAGCGATTACGACTACGATATGCTGGTGCGCGAGCTTCAAGCCATCGAGCAGGAGCATCCCGAACTTCAGACGCCCGACTCGCCCACACAGCGCGTAGGCGCTGCCGCCGTCACCACCGACTTTGCCAAGCACATCCATCCGGTCCCGATGCTCAGTCTGGCAAACGCCCGCAACGTCGAGGAACTGCGCGCCTGGGAGCGTCGAGCCCGCGCGATCTTGCCCAACGCCACCTTCGCCTATGTCTGCGAACTCAAAATTGATGGCCTGGCGACAGCTATCACCTACGAAGATGGCCGCCTGACCCTGGGAGCCACACGCGGCGATGGCTTTGTGGGCGAAGACATCACTCCCAATATCCGCAGCATTCGCCCCATCCCGCAGCGCCTGCGCGCAAACAACGGCGGACCCACCCCACGGAAGGTAGAGGTGCGCGGCGAAGTCTACATGCCCACCAGGAGCTTTGAGCAGCTTAACGAACAGATCGCCCTTGCCGCCGAGCGCGCGCGCCAGGCCAGCTCCACTACCAACGCCTCGCCCGCCGCTGCCACAGAAGCAGCAAACGTTGAGGCCATTGCAGCCACCCTCCCCGAAGCCGCCGCAGCCGTGACGGGTGAGCAGAAAGGCCCCCGGCTCTTTGCCAATCCGCGCAACTCCGCCGCTGGCTCATTGCGCCAGAAAGACCCGTCAATTACTGCCAGGCGCAACCTGGAATACTTCGGCTACCAGATCGGGTACATCCAGGATGACAACTTGCGCGTTGACACTCAATGGCAGTTGCTCGAACTGCTGCGCGGCTGGGGCTTTCCGGTCAACCCGAACGCCCGACTCTTCGATAACCTGGAAGATGTCATCGCCTTTTGTCTGAAATGGCAGCAGGATCGTTTCCAGCTTCCCTACGAGATTGACGGCGTGGTCGTCAAAATCAATGATCGCCACCAGCAGGATGAGCTAGGTGTCGTCGCTCACGACCCGCGCTGGGCCATCGCCTTCAAGTTTCCGCCCATCCAGCAGACGACACGCCTGCTCGACATTCGCGTCAACGTGGGCCGCACCGGCTCGCTCAATCCGTATGCTGTGCTGGAAGCCGTCAACATCGGCGGCACCATCATCAGGGCCGCCGCCCTGCACAACGAAAACGACATTCGCCGCAAAGACCTGCGCATCGGCGATTGGGTCGTGGTGCAGCGCGCAGGGGATGTCATTCCCCAGGTCGTCAAGCCGATCATCGAGAAGCGGCCCGATCCTCCACCGCCCGAATACCAGTTGCCCGACAAATGCCCGTCTTGCGACGCGCCCGTCATTCGCAACGAAGACGAGGCGATGGCCTATTGCTCCAACCTGCCGGAAAACTGTCAGGCGCAGTTGACCGAACTGATCCGCCACTTTGTTTCGCGCGGCGCAATGGACATCGAAGGCATGGGCGATGAACTCTGCGACGATCTCATCAAGGCTGGCTATGTGAAAGACCCTGCCGACATCTATCGCCTGACCAAAGACGACCTGCTTAAGTTGGAAGGCTTCGCCGAAAAGAAAGCCAATAACATCATCAATGCCATTGAGGCCAGCAAACAGCGCCCGCTTTCGCGCCTGCTCTTTGCGCTGGGCATCCGTTACGTCGGCGAAAAAGCCGCTCAGACCGTTGCGCTTTCATTTGAGACGATGGAGAAGCTTCTGGCCGCCAGCGAAGAGCAGATCACCGCGCTGGCTGGCATTGGCCCCAAGATCGGCCACAGCCTCTATCTCTGGCTTCAGCAGCCGCGCAACCGCGAAGTCATCGAAAAACTCCAGGTGGCAGGCGCGCGCATGGAAAATGACCGCAGCGGCGCTGCGCTGGCAACGGGGCCGCTGGCCGGGCAGACTTTCCTGCTCACCGGACGGCTGCAAAGCATGTCGCGCCCCCAGGCCGAAGAAGCTATTCAGCAGCTTGGCGGAGCTATTGCCAGCGGCGTCAGCAAAGGACTCAACCATCTGATCGTCGGCGAGGACGCAGGCTCCAAACTGCCCAAAGCGCAGAAGCTCGGCGTACCCATCCGCGACGAAACCTGGTTGATTGCGCTGCTTGCCCAGCACAAGCAGCGCGGCCCTGGCGTCGAAAGCGCCAGCGGAAGCCAGGAGCTATTAGACAAGCCGGGGCAGGCATGATATAATAGAGGAGCGCGCTGCCCGGCGCAGTGCGGCAAAACGACAACCTCTCCAGTACTATTCGATAGAGTCTCACAACATCATCCAACCCGAAGGAGTACAACAAGATGGCGAGAAGGGGCGAACTTTCCAAGACAGCGCGCGCCTCGCTGGCAAACCGCGAGGAAATGAACCACCTCACCGCGCGGCAGTGCGCGAAATGCGGCGAATTCATCATGCTCAAGGAACTGCTGCCCGTCAAGGTAGCTAACCAGGGCATGGTCTATTACCACAAGACCCACTACCAGCTTTCCTAGCGCGCTAGCCTGCCAGCACGCCCACCAACAGTACGCATGGTATGATCTAGCCCTTCAGGGAGGCCGCCAGCCATCTGAACTACCTGGCAGCCATCTGGAGGGCTTCTTTTGAGAAATAGGCGTGAGAGATAGGGGCGCCTCATGGCATCTGAATCGCTCTCTTCTGGCCCACAAGAAGCGATTGAAGACCTTCTTGAGTTTCTGGAAATATCCAGCCAGATTGTCGTACTCACCGGCGCGGGAGCCAGCACCGAATCGGGCATCCCCGACTTCCGCAGCCCGGATGGCATCTGGCGGCGCTATCCCCCTGGCACGTATCAGGATTTCATCAGCAAACCAGAGGCGCGCAAACGCTATTGGGAACTACGCCGCGTGCTGGGTGGGCAGGTTGTTGGAGCCAAACCGAACCCGACGCATTACGCGCTGGCCGAACTAGAGCGTCTGAATAAGCTCAGCGGCATCATCACCCAGAACTTTGACGGGCTGCACCAGGACGCCGGAAACTCGCCAGAGCGCGTCATCGAATTACATGGCACGTCGCGCATGGCAGCCTGCACGCGCTGCGGCACGCGCTCGTCAATCAGTCTACTTCAGCAGCGCGTCGAGGCCGGAGATGAAGACCCGCAGTGCGAACGCTGTGGCGGCTATCTGAAAGCCGCCACCATCCTCTTCGGCCAGCCGGTGCCGCGCGCCGAACTGGATCGAGCCATCGCCCTGGCAAAAACGTGTGATCTCTTTCTGGTCATCGGCTCATCCCTGCGTGTCAGCCCGGCATCGCGCCTGCCAATGCTGGCAGTGGAGCGTGGAGCGCCGCTGGTGATCATCAACCGCGAACCCACGCCGCTCGACCAGCGCGCCGACATCGTGCTGCGCGCCAACGCGGGCGAAACGATGTCGCGCCTCATGGCTCTGCTTCACGAAAGGAGCTAGCTCACCCTGACCTTCTTTCTTATCAAGCCAGGTACATAAGATTTCCTGCCGCGCTGGACATTCAGAGAAAGGCAATTTAGAATACAGGGCGCAGGGAATCCTGAAGAGGACAGGATTTTCCACCAGGAAAGCGGGTGAAGAGTCTTGGCGCAGCAGCCCCCTCGCATCGTAAATGGCCTCTACCACCTGGGACCAGCTTTGATCCCCGGCGCGGCTGCCGCTCTCTTCAGTGCCACCTACACAGCAACAAACGATCCGGTGGCGCTTCTGCTCGCCCGCCCTCCAGCCAGAGCCGATCACACCCACGCGCAGCAGGCACTGCGCTCGGCCAGGACGTTGACCACCTTGCTCCATCCACACCTGCTGCATCTGCAAGAGGCTGGCTTCGATCAAGGGGAATATTTTCTCGTCACCGACCTGCGAGGCCGCCCGCTCCGCGAACTCCTCAATCAAGAGGCGCTGCCACTGGCTCGCGCCCTGGAAATCACCCAGCAGCTTACGCAAGGCATCAACGCCCTTCACAGCCGAAAGGTTGTCGGGCTGGACCTGCGCCCCGAACGCATCCATATCGAAACCGCCGGGCGCTACGACACCGCGCTGGCGGCGGATATTGGCCTGCGCGGTTTCCTCCAGGCGCTGGGCTATGATGAGCAAGAGCGCGCCGAAACCCCCTTGCTTCAGACCGACCCGCGCTACGCTGCCCCGGAGCAGCTTCAGAATGGCGACATGAGTCCGGCAACCGATGTCTATACGCTGGGCCTGGTCTTATTCGAGATGATCGCCGGGCGAGCGCCTTTTGTAGGACGCTCGGCGGCTGACACGCGCGTCCTTCAATTGAGCCAGCCCGTCCCCAATCTGCGGCCTCTGCGCGGCGAAACGCCGCCTGAGCTTCAGACCCTCATCGAGCAGGCGCTCTCCAAGCATCCCTCGCTGCGCTTTCCCGACATGCCGACCTTTGGGGCTACCATCGAAGCCTTGCAAGAGCGCCTGCCAAAACGCGCGCCCGGCTCTAGCAGGCTGGCTCCCCAGTTGTACTCCTTCCGCACTGCCCCGCTCGAATCGCTCAAAAGTGGAACAGCCAGCGCGCAATCAGCCGCCGCGCAGGCCACACCAGCGGTTGATCCTGACGCAGACATCACCCTCGACCACGTAGATCAGCACGAAGGAGATACCCTGCATATCCCTGGCCGGGCGCGGCTCCTGTTGGGCAAGAGCGAGCGCAAAAAAGTCGTCCCCATCGCGCGCTTCCCCGCCATCCTGGGCCGCGCCGACCCAAACCGCCAGCAAAGGCCAGATATTGACCTGGCCCCCTACGATACGAAACGCAGCATTAGCCGTCTGCACGCCCGTATCTGGTACGAGCGTGGCCTCTTTTACATCGAAGATTTAGGCAGCGTCAACAAAACCGCGCTGGGCGAACTGGAACTCACCCCCTACGAGCGCCAGTTGCTGCGCCGTCACGATACCATCAAGCTTGGCCTGCTCCAGATGATTTTCGAGTATTAACCAGAAGAGTACTGGAAAGAAGCGAGCCATGCAGAAGTGGGAATATTTGTTCGTAACCGTGGCGGGCGAAATACGCTCGGATAAGGGCCAGCAAGTATTTTCAGTAAACGGCCAGGAAGTATGGGGCCAACGATGGCTCGCCTATGCCTACGCGAATCACCTGGGGGATCAAGGATGGGAACTGGTCAGCACCATCAGCAGCACGCCTGTCTGGTCCCAACTCGTTTTCAAGCGCCCCAAAGCATAGACCCATCGGGCAGCCTGCTTCATCGCTCTGTCTTGTAGGCGGCATCCAACAGATCAACCAGATGCGCCACGCGCACAGGCGCGCCAGCGGCGCGCACGCCCGCCTGAAGTTGCAGCATACAGCCGGGATTCGTGGAGACAATCATCTCTGCTTGAGTCGCCAGCGCGTGCTGCATCTTGCGCGCGAGCAGGCGGCGCGACATCCCCGGCTCGGTGATATTGTAGATACCCGCGCTGCCACAACACAGCGCCGCTTCATCCATCTCCACCAGACACAAACCCGGAATAGCGTGCAGCAGGCGTCGGGGCTGTTCGCTGACGCGCTGAGCATGCGCCAGATGGCACGCCTCCTGATAGGTAACGGTCAGCTTCAGCGGGCGCATATTCGGGTTCAGCGCGCCGCGCTGCTCCAGATCGCCCAGAAACTCGGTGATGTCTTTCACCTTCGCGCTGAAGGCTGCGGCGCGTCCAGCAAATTGCCGGTCCTCACGCAGCAGATGCCCATACTCTTTGAGCGCCGCGCCACAGCCTGCCGCATTGACGATAATTGCATCAAAGGGTACCTTCGCCTCCAGGCGCTCGAACGCCTCTATCGTGCGGCGGGCAAGCACGCGGGCGCGATCAATCTCGCCCGCATGGATAGTCAGCGCGCCGCAGCAGCCCTGGCCCGCCGGAATATGCGTCTCGCAGCCATTGGCCGCCAGCACCCGCGCCGTCGCGCGATCCGTCTCCGCGAAGGCGGTACTCATGATACACCCCGCAAACAGGGCGACCCGCTTATAGGGCCGACCCTGTTCGCCCCAGGTCGGCGCAAAGACCTGGCCGCCTGGCCGCAAAAAGCGCGCTGGCAGCGTCGGCAAAAGCGTTTCAGCTTCTCGCAGCCCCAGCGCGCGCAAAATGCCCAGCCGACGCGCCAGCCATTGCGCGCCGCTCCACTGATAGAGCCAGAGCAGACGGCTGGCCGCGCGAAAGAGGCGCATATCATCAAATAAGACGCCGAAGACAAACCGCCGCAGCACGCGCTGCGAGAGCGGGCGCGGTCTGGCGCGCTCAATCTGCGTGCGCGCCGCCTCCACCAGCCGACCATACTGCACGCCGGATGGGCAAACATCTTCGCACGCCCGGCAATCAAGGCATTGATACATCTGGCCCACAAAGCCAGGGCTGGTCACACTCAAGCGCCCCTCAGAGACGGCCTGAATCAAATGAATGCGCCCACGCGGCGAAGAAGTCTCGCGCAGCGTCTCCAGATACGTGGGGCAGTGCGGCAGACAGAGGCCACAGCGCACGCAGGCAGAAAAGATAGCGGGATCGGGGCGATCCCGCTCGTCAAAACCCTGGATAACAGGCAGCATGGGAAATCGCGCTCATCTCACGAACCGGCGAACGACACAATCAAATCAGTGCAATAGGCCAGCAGGAACCCGGCCAGTAAGCCCCACATAATCACTTCCTGCGCCTTGAAGCGGCGCGCCACGGCCAGCAGTTCAGCCACCACATAGATGATAGCGCCTGCCGCCAGCGCCAGGAAGAGGATAAAGATTTGGGGAGAATGCACCGAAATACCCAGGGCTGTTCCCAGGAACGTCGGACCGCCGCCAATCAGGCCCGCCAGGCCAATGAAGCCCCAGGAAACGCGCGAACCGCTCACCGGGCCAGCGATGCCAAAGCCTTCAGTCATATTATGCAGCCCGAACCCGATAATCAGCACCCAGGCAAGCTGCAACGCGCCAATCGCCGCCGATTGCCCAATCGCCAGACCCTCAGAAAAGTTATGCAGGCCAATCCCGGCGGCAATCATCAGGGCCAGCGTGCGCGGATTCACTTCGGTGATTTCTGTGCCCGTCACCTGCGGCTTCGCGCGCGCGATCACAAACTTATTGAAATACACCAGCCCCAGCAGCCCCACACCCAGCCCCACCGCCAGCAGAGCCACATCGCCCAGCAGCGGCCCCATCGAACCTCCCGCCTCTCCCGCGCTCTTCAGCGCATCGTCAATCGGCTCACTAGCCTCTGCGACCACATCGTAGAGCAAAAAGATCAGGATACCCGTTGCCAGCGCGTTCAGGAAGGCTTGCAGCGTGCGCGGGGGATTTGATAGTCGCGCAAAGGGAAGTCCTAAGTAAATGGTGAAACCGGCAAACGCGCCTAAGAGGAGAATCATCCCATTGGACATTCGTATTACTATCCTTTCCGGTAATGAGGCTTCCCGGATGATCTACAATTTTTTTCTTTCATCGGGGATGGGCGCAACGGCTCAGGCCATCACCACCCAGATTTTATTGGCAACTCGTTCAGGAATGTGTACCTCGTGGTCGGCCACGTTCAGCAAGACCGATGCCTCGGCCTCGCTGTAGCCGTCCAGGCGAATAGTTTGATCGGGTTTCAGTCCCTTCTCATTGAGATAGGAGATCAACTCCTGCTCATCCTCCACCACCTCCGAGATGCACAGAATACGCACCAGTTCCCCGGTATCGGCCTGGGTGAGCCGGAAAGCGTTTTGGGCAGCGAGATAGCCTTTGGCATCCGGCACTGCCCCAGGGATAGGATTCCCATGTGGACACGTCGTCGGATTGCCTAACGTGGCAACCACCCGCTGCTCCATCGCGCCGGAGATGAAGTGTTCCAGACGGCAGGCTTCCTCATGCACCTCATGCCAGCCCATACCCAGCATATCAACCAGAAAACGCTCCGTCAGCCGGTGGCGGCGCAGCACCCCCTCGGCAAGCTCCTGACCCTGGCTGGTAAGCGTCACCAGGCGGCGGCTGTCCATCTCCACATAGCCATCGCGCACCAGCCGCTTGAGCATCTCCGTCACAGACGGCGGCGCAACCTGAAACTTTTCAGCCAGCCGCGCGCCAATTACCACCTCACCCTCCATCGCCATGTTATAAATCGTCTCCAGATATTCCTCGACCTTGGCCGTCGCGGCTCCCGTGTGTTGAGACACCATAGAGCTTTTTCCTCAGCATCGTTGGATGAATAACAGAGTCGGGGGTGCGCCAATATCCTAGTTGCTTACTAGGATATTAGGGCATGCTAATGTCTGCCAGGATTGTAGCATAGCAAAGATAAAACGGTCAAGAGCAATAGATAAGAAAGAACATACAACGTTCCGATTGCCCTCGTTCGTTCTATGAGCAGGTCCATTGAAACCGAGAGGAGCGATATGGAATCACAGCCAGATCAAGTAACAACGCATCCTTCTGCTGCGCTCACCCGCTGCGCCTGGGCAAAAAGCCCGCTGATGATGCAGTATCACGACGAAGAGTGGGGCGTGCCGGTCCATGATGACCGGAAGCTCTTCGAGTTCCTTATCCTGGAAGGGGTCCAGGCAGGCTTGAGTTGGGAAACCGTTTTGAAAAAACGCGCGAGCTACCGCGTGGCCTTCGATCAATTTGATGCTGCCCGCATCGCCGCCTATGACCAGCGCAAAGTCGCGCAACTGCTCGCCAATGAGAACATCATCCGCAATCGCCTGAAGATTGCGGCAGCCATTCAGAACGCCAGAGCCTTCCTTGCCATTTGCGCCGAGTACGGCAGTTTTGCCAGCTATATCTGGCAGTTTGTCGGCGGCCAGCCCCGAACAAACACCTGGCGCACATTAGCAGACGTTCCGGCGCAGACACCAGAATCCGCTGCCATGAGCAAAGCCTTGAAAAAACGTGGGTTTGCCTTCGTCGGCTCGACCATTTGCTACGCCTTCATGCAGGCAACGGGGATGGTCAACGATCACACCAGCGATTGCTTTCGCTATTCGCTGGTGGACCAGGACAAAGGCAAACCAGAGCTTTAGACGCTCTAGCGCCCAATCAGCGCCGGTTGTTCCCGGCAAATCTTATTGAAAGCCACCAGCGCCGTATCAATATGCTCAGCCGTGATACCATAATGCGCCACGGTGCGAATGCGGCCCGGCCCCATATCAATCACCAGCACGCCCGCCTCGCGTGCCGCCCGCATAAAGGGCTGCTGGTCAAGCGGCGTGCCATCGGCGCGGCGCAGGTTGAAAAAGACCATATTCGTCTCTACCGCCGGATCAACGTTTAGCCCGCGAATCTCGGCCAGCCCATCGGCCAATCGGCGCGCGTTGGCGTGATCTTCGGCCATACGGTCCACCATCTGCTCCAGCGCCACAATTCCGGCTGCGGCCAGCACACCCGACTGGCGCATCCCGCCGCCCAGCATTCTGCGCGTCCGGCGGGCGCGCGCAATAAACTCACCTGTTCCGGTCAGCAGCGAGCCAACCGGCGCGCTCAGTCCCTTGGAGAGACAGAACATCACCGAATCAACATAGGCGGCAATCTCGCTGGCCTGCACGTCCAGCGCCAGCGCGGCGTTGAAGATGCGCGCCCCATCGAGATGGACCGGCGTGCCGCGCTGATGCGCAATCTCGCTCAATCGGCGCATCTGCTCCATCGTCACCACGCGCCCGCCGCAATCGTTGTGCGTATTTTCGAGGCACAGCAGCCCCGTACCCGGCCAGGGCCAGTCGGCTGGCTGGAGCGTTCGCTCGACCTGCTCCGGGTCCAGCGAACCATTCTCCAGATTCGGCAATACCCGCAGGGGCAATCCGCCAAACGTCGCCGCGCCTCCGCCTTCATAGAGCAAGATATGCGCGCGATCCCCCAAAATCACCTCATCGCCGCGCTGGCAGTGCGTAATCACCGCAGCCGTATTGCCCATCGTGCCGCTGGGTACAAACAGAGCTGCCTCTTTCCCCATACGCGCGGCGGCCAGTTCCTCCAGCTTTTTGACGGTTGGGTCGTCGCCAAAGACATCATCGCCCACCTCCGCGCGGTACATCGCCTCGCGCATCGCGGGCGTGGGCAGAGTTACAGTATCGCTTCGCAGATCAATCATGGCATCCCTCTATATTTTATATTTCTGTTTGCAAGCCTGCATAATAGGCGCACTCCAGCCGCAGCGGGCAATGCGCGCAGTCTGGGCGCTGCGCGTGGCAGACCCGCCGCCCATGCCGAATCAGATTCACATGTAAGGGGTACGCCCACTCGGCGGGCACGATGCGCTCAAAGACTACGTGCGCCTGGTCCGCAGACACCTTGGCCCCAATCAGCCCTAGCCCCTTGCTTGCTATTAGCACATGCGTATCGGCAGCCTTGTCCAGTTAGTGCGTTTCGCACCCATAGAAATACCCTCCTTTTGCATAAATTGCAAGTCCCATTGCAGGCATTATTTCATGAGTTTTTGGGCGCGGATACCCACGCGCTTTCGACGTGGGAGGAAGCGCCCCCTCCTCTCGCTTGACAGATAGGCTCGTCTGTAGTATACTCATTCCTATGAGCGAAACCCTCATAAGAACCACTTGTATCAAGTTG